>NZ_JCAXET010000026.1:0-46889 GCF_059758525.1 Metabacillus sp. GQ13 | reverse complement strand
CGTTTGTCGTTTCGTCTAGAAGCGACTTTATTAATATAACATCTGCTTCATTTTCTGTCAATAACTTTTTCGAAAGTTTTTTTAGAAAATTGCGATGTACGCCGCTTCTGTTTTTGTAAACTGCATCAGCGACGTTTATTAATATAACACCACATTAATAATTAGTCAACACTTTTTCTAACAAAATATGATCGATGATAAATATCGCCCTTAGATCTAATTCGTTCAATTGATATAACATTCTTCTCAACCAAAAATTCTACTATCACACTTAGATCTACTGAATAATGAATGAGTTCTGGATGTTGGACGAGTTCATTATAAAACCACGATTCTCTCTCAGACATAATAGAAAGAATATGCGCTGAACCTACCTTTGTTTTAGAATGAATCAAAAAGTCACTTGCCAGAAATAGTAGCTCAAGTCTTTTTTCTAATGATTCATCACTTTCAACTAATTCTTTATACAGTTTGTAAATTTGTGGTTCTATTTGTTTCACCTGATTCCACACTGTTACCTCAGGATAGTATCCTCGGTCTATTACCTCAAGTCGGGCTAAATGGTGTAGCGCATGAACGATATGATTATACGCATCTAAAAGCTGATTCGATTCAAAAAACACTTTTCCTTCTAAGTATCTACGTATTAGCTTTCCGTATTCAATTCCAATTTTCAGTTTACGTTCAGAAGAAGGAAACGTTCGTAAACGATCAATTACCCCTATAATATACTCATTTCGATCAAAGAGGATTTTTCCATTTATTATCCAATCTACAATTCTTCTATTTGTACCTAATAGTATTGATTCATTTACTTCATCTTTTGTCATGACCATTAATGAAGCGTTCTTATCTCCATATTCATAATGTTTGATAAAAGTTGACTCATCCATTTCATTAATAATAACAAGTAAAATAACATCTAGATTATCCGTTAAAGGAGAGGTTTGATTCCTCTTTTCAATCATGATGATCGCTAATGTATTTAGTTGGCTGGCTCTTTCTTGATAAATAGGACGGAGAATATTTTCCATCATAATTCCTCCAATATAAAGGCTTTAATAAAGATTCTACATTAAAAAGCAAAAACCCTTTTCAAAATCGATTGATGATGATGATTAGTTAAACGAATTATTCACCAAAGTATTTTTGTTAAATTTATGTTTTTTCCTTTGCTAGTATAAAATAAAGACAACACGGAAGACAAACATTAAATACAGCATTGCTTTAAATAGCCATTTAAGTTAACAATTTATCTACAATACAAGCTGTGCTATATTTAATAGAGGAGGAATGTGTTATGGCTCGCAAATATACTAGTAAAATAAATAAAATAAGAACTTTTGCACTTAGCTTAGTCTTTATCGGCTTTATCATTATGTATCTTGGTCTATTTTTCAAAACAAACATCTGGATAATGACGATCTTTATGCTTTTAGGTATGTTATCTATCATAGGAAGTACTGTTGTTTACTTTTGGATTGGGATGCTTTCAACTAGAGCGGTACAGGTCATTTGTCCGTCTTGTGAGAAGCCTACGAAAGTGCTTGGACGTGTGGACATGTGCATGTATTGCAAGGAACCTTTAACCTTGGATAAGGATTTAGAAGGCGTAGAATTTAATGAGGATTATAACCGTAAATCAATAAAGAAATAAACAAGTAAGAACGGCTAGCCGTTCTTTTTTTTGTAAAATTTTCAAGAAATAAACAAAAAAACAAGCCCGTTTGAAGTGAGCTTGCTTTAATGTGTTTCTTTCTTTTCGCAACTTTTGCACAATCCGTATATTTCCAATCGGTGGTGACTTACATTAAATCCTGTTACATGTGCTGCTAGTGCCTCAACCTCATCTAGCCCTGGATAATGAAAGTCAACAATCGTACCACAGTTCTCACAAATACAGTGATAGTGATCCGATGTTACAAAATCAAATCGACTTGATGAATCGCCATACGTTAATTCTTTTACAAGACCAACCTCACGAAATACCCTTAAGTTATTGTATACTGTTGCAACACTCATATTTGGGAATTTACCTTCTAATGCTTTATATATATCATCTGCTGTAGGGTGTGTCATGGAGTCGACTAAGAATTCAAGTATAGCATGACGCTGAGGTGTGATACGCACTCCTGTTTCCTTTAGTGAATCTAACGCATCTTTTAATTGATGATGTTCAGACATCCGCCATGCACCTCGCTTTAATAAATATTATTACTTTATAATGGTTATAAATAGTGTACATGGTGATGAAGTCTTTTGTCAAATGTTTACCTAAAACGATGGTTAAGAGGTTAATATCTTTGTTGTAAAGATACAATATTTTTCATGTTAGTCACGTTGCCTTCTGAAAACAATTCAAGATTCGTTTCGAAAATTTGAATAGCTCTTGGTAGATAATTTTCGGTAATACCCGATAGGTGCGGAGTAATTGTTACATTATCCATCTCCCAAAAAGGGTGTTTTTCACTCAAGGGTTCTTCATCAAATACATCTAAAACCGCATGTCTTATCAAGTCCTCTTCAAGTGCCCGAATCAGATCTTCTTCAATTACCGCGTCACCTCTACCAATATTAATAAATACAGAATTGTTTTTCATCTGGATAAATGTTCCATAATCAATTAATCCCTTTGTTTTTTCGGTACTAGGTAGAACGGAAATAACAAAATCTGCCGTTTGAATCGCTAATGGCAGATCCGCTATTGGATAGACTTTATCGAATTGTTCAACATCTCTACCATCTTGATTAAGACCAAGAACCCTCATTCCAAATGCTTGAGTTAACTTGGCTATCGCTGATCCAATTGCCCCTGCTCCCAAAATAAAGACGGTCTTCCCATATAGTTCCTCCATCTTCACACGCCTATTCCACTCATGTTTTTTCTCATTCTCAATTAGAGCTTTTGTTTGACGTGATATTAGTAGCATCATTGCTAGGCAATATTCAGCCATAGGTATAGCATGGACACCTTTTGCATTTGTTACAGCTATTTTTCTTTTTTCGAGTTCAGCAAATGGAAGTTTTTCTATTCCTGCAGATGCTACCATAACCCATTTTAGGTTTTTAGCTGCTCTTATATGCTCTTCGGTTAAGTCCTCACCATAGGTTAAGATAATATCTGCATGTGGTAACAAATCCGTTACATCCTCAATCCTTTTATCATGATAAAAGTGGTGTTCTTTATCACTGTTTTCTAATTTCTTTTTCAAATCGCTTGGAAGTTTTACTGTCGATAAGACGATCACTCTAATCCCCCTCTTTATGAATTTAACTATAGCTTGGTTACAATTATTAAGTATGTATGATAATTAAACTCGTTACTATTCAAAAAAAAAAGAGTGCGGAGCACAGTCCGCACTAAGTCCGGCGCTAACATTTGAGGAGGTAATGCCTTCTCTATAAGCTACGTTTTTTTCTCTGTTTTGGCTGGACGTTCGCCTTGCTAAAAAAAAATAGGCAGTTTTAATTCATATAAGTTTGTCTTGATTTAACCCCTGTAAGTCAGGGAGAGCAAACTTTCCATCTTTACGAATTAAAACGTCATCAAAATAGATCTCCCCTCCACCGTATTCAGGTCGTTGAATTAACACCATATCCCAGTGAATAGCTGATCTGTTACCGTTATCCGCTTCCTGGTATGCTTGACCAGGTGTAACGTGCAAACTGCCGTTTATCTTTTCATCGAATAATATTTCCCCAATTGGCTCATCTATATAGGGATTGAAACCAATCGCAAACTCTCCAATAAACCTAGCACCAGTATCTGTATCAAGAATCTCATTTAACTTTTCTGTCTTATCAGACGTTGCATTAACAATTTCACCCTTATGAAAAGTTAATTCTACATTATGAAAGATTGTCCCATAATACGTGCATGGTGTATTAAAAAGGATCTTACCATTTACAGAATCTCTAATCGGTGCAGTGAAAATTTCCCCATCTGGTACGTTTGTTTCACCAGTACAAGGGATAACTGGTATATCTTTAATAGAAAAGTGCAAATCTGTTCCAGGACCTTTAATTCGGACACGATCCGTTTTTTCCATCAGCTTTTTTAGTGGTATTGAAGCTTCCTCCATCCTTTGATAGTTAACAGTACAGACCTTAAATAGATAATCCTCAAAATCACACAAATTCATTTTAGCTTTTTGGGCAAGACCCTCCGTTGGATAATTAAGCAGTACCCACTTTTTATGATTCACATAATACTCAGCTATTGGCTTCATTAATTCACTATGAAGTTTATGCATTTCTTTTGGGATGCCTGCCATATCATCATCAATTTCTTCGCCAATGATCAAAATCACAGCATCCACATCTTTATATACTTGCATTTGCCACTTTGCTAACGTGTCGAGCTGCTCCCTTTGATAATTCTTTGCTAGATTAAGATCGATTTCATCATCAAAAATCTCGATATAGGGGTATGCTCCCATGGCATAGGCGAGTTCAATTAACTCAAGGATCAGCGGTTTTGTTGTTAGATGCCCACGTATTAACACCTTTTCAGCCCTTTTTAACTTTACTGAATATGATAATAAAATAGAAGCTAGTTTGGCTATTCTCTCATCTCTCATTTATATACCAACTATCTGCTGGCCTGGACGTCCTTTATAGCTTGTAATGCTTCTTGGACATGATCCTTAACTTTTACTTTTCTCCACTCTTTAACCACTTTACCCTCAGGATCAATAATAAAGGTCGATCTTTCAATGCCCATATATTCTTTGCCAAAATTCTTCTTTAATTTCCACACACCATATGCGTCAGCTAACTTATGTTCATCATCCACTAATAACTGAAAGGGAAGATCATGTTTTTTAATAAATTTTTGATGTTTCTCATGAGGATCTGGGCTTACTCCTAGGATGACAGCATTTAATCCTGAAAAGCTTTCATATTGATCTCTAAAATCACAAGCCTCTGTTGTACATCCGGGTGTCATGTCCTTTGGGTAAAAATATAATACAATATATTTCCCACGATAATCAGCGAGTTTTACTTTTTCACCATTATCAGCTACTAATTCTAAATCTGGAGCAACGCTACCAATTTCACTCGTCATCATAATCCCTCCGATATCTAACTTGATTTCTAAACTTATCAATATAACAGGTCATTCGTCTCCTTGCCTGTTTACATAAGCGTAACCAACTTTCACTTTTCATACAACTAATTACTGTTTTCAATACCTATGACTGTACGTGCAAGAAAAACGGCAGGAAGGACATAACCGATTAATGCCTCAATCACAGCTAGAAATCTCCCTAAACCAATTGGAACTATATCTCCATAACCGACAGAAAATAGAGTAACCGCACTAAAGTAAAGTGCTGTGAACAGCTTATCAAAATACCCTCCAGAGATTGGGTTACCCGCTTCAATTATTACTGCCATATTACTTTGCATACAAATTAAATAAATCATACCAAAACCTAAAAGAAGTGAAATATATAGATAAGTAATCATTATAACTGTTTCATAGGATAAAAAATTCTTCTGAAAACATGCTTTCACAACAGTCTTAAAGCTCATAAAAATACAAACTACAATAAATACACCAACTATTAATTCCACTTCACCACCACCCAACTCTTGCTTTCGCTTTGTACAATATATACAAGCAGTTGGTCTCTTATTCAACAGACCTTCCAGATTTTTTAGAAACATCGCTATTTGTGAAGGGAAACAACTCAGAGTGATTTAAATGATTGCTGTTTTCGAAATCACTCAGCTTTTTGCTTTTTAATCAGCTTCCAATTATATGAAAAAAATCCCAATGTTATATAGCATAGAATTTTTAGAAAAGAGTGTATAAAAGATAAAGTGATGGAATTTTTTTAGAGTAAGCTTTCATGGTAAAATAGAACAAGATTTTGATACACAGTAGGAGGCAATCATGGAATTTACAAAATCGAAAGAAATACATGAAGAAGCATTAAAACATATAGTTGGTGGTGTTAACTCACCTTCTCGGTCTTATAAGGCAGTGGGTGGCGGTGCTCCAGTGGTAATGGAACGAGCAAAAGGCGCTTACTTTTGGGACGTCGATGGCAATAAGTACATAGATTACTTAGCAGCATACGGACCTATAATTACAGGTCATGCTCACCCACATATAACAAAAGCGATACAAAAGGCTGCTGAAACAGGGGTATTATACGGTACACCAACACCTCATGAAGTCACATTTGCAAAAATGTTGAAAGAAGCAATGCCAGCTCTAGAAAAGGTAAGGTTTGTAAATTCTGGAACAGAGGCAGTCATGACAACAATTCGTGTAGCAAGAGCATATACGGGACGTAACAAAATTATTAAATTTGCGGGTTGCTACCATGGTCATTCAGACCTTGTTCTTGTTGCAGCTGGCTCTGGCCCTTCAACCTTAGGTATCCCCGATTCTGCTGGAGTACCTAAGAGTATTGCACAAGATGTTATCACAGTCCCTTTTAATGAAATCGAACCACTTAAAGAAGCATTGGATAAATGGGGAGATCAAGTAGCTGCAATATTAGTAGAACCTATTGTTGGCAACTTCGGAATCGTCGAACCAAAGCCTGGCTTTTTAGAGACGGTAAATGAGTTAGTTCATGATGCTGGAGGAATTGTCATATACGATGAAGTTATTACAGCCTTCCGATTTATGTATGGAGGTGCTCAGGACTTTTTAGGTGTTTATCCTGACCTAACAGCTTTTGGAAAAATCATTGGTGGAGGACTACCTATCGGAGCTTACGGTGGTAAAGTTGAAATTATGGAACAAGTCGCACCACTAGGACCAGCTTATCAAGCAGGAACAATGGCAGGAAACCCAGCTTCGATCTTGTCAGGCATCGCTTGCTTAGAAGTTCTTAAGCAGGATAAAGTATACGACAACCTCGACGAATTAGGGGCAATACTAGAAGCAGGTATAATTAAACATGCTCGGACATATAATATTCCGATAACGATTAACCGTCTTAAAGGAGCATTAACAATATATTTTACAAATGAAAAAATCACCAATTATGAACAAGCTGAAAATACAAACGGAGAAACATTCGCAAAATTTTTTAAATTAATGCTCCACCAAGGTATTAATTTAGCACCATCAAAATATGAAGCATGGTTTTTAACAACTGCTCACACAAAAGAAGACATAACAGAGACATTAAAAGCAGTTGAATACTCATTTAGTAAGCTTTAAATCACGAAAAGCGCAAGGCGCCCGTTCATCGGCGACAAGCAGACGAGACGGCTGGAAGGTTGCTCTTTAACCTTCTAGACGGATTGGCTTATGACCTAGGAAAATAGGTATTAATTTTTCCTCGAGCCGATGGCGCCTGGAGCTAGACTACTCGAAAAGCGGAAGAGCCCGTTTAGCGACGTATAAACTGGAGCACTCCGCAATGAGATAAAAGAAACACGAAGAGCAAAGCGATTCGATGTTGACTTATCTTATGGAGGAGGGTGAAGTTCACTAGGCGCTGGGCTCTGGAGCTAGACAACTCGAAAAGCGCAAGGCGCCCGTTCATCGGTGACAAGCATAAGGCGAGACGGCTGGAAGGTTGCTCTTTAACCTTCTAGACGGATTGACTTATGACCTAGGAAAATAGGTATTAATTTTTCCTCGAGCCGATGGCGCCTGGAGCTAGACACAAACCTAAAATGAAAGCACCTATAAATTGATCATTCAAAAAAGACAAGCGTACATCAGTACCTTGTCTTCAATTTTCTTTACATCTGTTTTATTTTCATTATAAATAGGGAAATCACCTTGTATATAGAGACTAAAGCATGTATAGTACGATATTGGTTGAAAAATAGACAACTATGAAAATAAGAAGGGAATGTTATTAAACACACATGAAACTAGGTGCCCGCATCCTTAAAACTGGGATTGCTATTACACTAGCTTTATTTTTAGCTACTGCCTTTCAGTTACCTTCTGCAGCATTTGCAGGAATATCAGCCATATTTGCGATACAGCCGACAATTTACCGTTCTTATGTATCGATTATTGAACAAATACAAGCAAATATTATAGGTGCACTATTAGCTCT
This sequence comes from Metabacillus sp. GQ13, assembly GCF_059758525.1. Taxonomy (NCBI): domain Bacteria; kingdom Bacillati; phylum Bacillota; class Bacilli; order Caryophanales; family Bacillaceae; genus Metabacillus; species Metabacillus sp. GQ13. The sequence continues at coordinate 38,844 of NZ_JCAXET010000026.1, read as the reverse complement.
AGGTTTTGGACTATTATTCGGCTCACACCCGGTTATAACTGGACTAACTGCTATCATTGTCATTGCAATAAACATAAAGCTAAAAGCAGAGAAAACAATACCAGTTGCCCTTGTTACCGTTATTGCGATATTAGAAACTCCAGGAGATGACTTTACTGAAATAGCATTTATCCGTTTTTTCACCATCTTGCTTGGTGTTTTAGCTGCCTTTATCGTTAACTTGGTGTTTCTACCACCTAAATATGAAACAAAGTTGTATAATCGTATCTCTGAAAACACTGAGGAAATTATTAAATGGATTCGAATAAGTCTACGATCAACATCTGAACACACTGTTTTAAAGGAAGAGATAGTGAAACTTAAAGATAATATGATCAAAGTTGATCAACTAAATTTGCACTACAAAGAAGAACGAAATTACTTTAAACGAGAATCTTATGCAAAGTCTCGAAAACTTGTCATTTATCGACAGATGACTGTTACTACAAATCGGGCATTAGATACTTTAAAGAAACTACACCGTTTAGAAAATGAAATTCATCAACTTCCTGAAAATGTTCAACGGATGTTAATTAGCGAATTAGACTTCTTGCTACATATCCATGAAGAATCCTTACTACGGTTTATTGGGAAAATTAAAACACAGCCTTCAACTGAGATCTTACGAGAAGATAAATTCCATAAACAAGAGTTCACAGAGGCATTTTTGACTTTCCATAATGAACAAAAATCAGATTGTTTTTATCAGTTATTACCATTAATAGCTGCAATCATTGATTATAGTGATCAACTCGACCATTTAGATACATTAATCTCTAGTTTTCAAAGCTATCATAAAGAAGAAAATGAAATGAAAATTCACTAGGTCCTGTCTCTTCAAAGAGAAAATATAAGAAAAGCCACATCCTAAAATAAAACAGGATGTGGCTTTTTATTCGTTAGTCCAATTGCTGAATTTGAAATAACTTGTAGTAACTGCCTTTACTCTCCATCAATTCATAATGCGTACCTTGCTCAACAACCTTTCCGTCCTCAATTAAAACAATCTTATTAGAATGCGTTATCGTTGATAGTCGGTGCGCTACAATAAAGGTCGTTCGATCAACTGAAAGATTTTCAAGTGCTTCCTGGATTAAATGTTCACTTTCTAAATCTAGTGCTGAAGTAGCTTCATCTAAAATAAGAATCGGAGGATTTTTCAAGAAGACCCTTGCAATAGAGACTCTTTGCTTTTGTCCTCCGGATAGTTTAACTCCTCGCTCCCCTACCTTAGTATTATAGCCATTTGGCAATTTCAAGATAAAGTCATGAGCATTTGCAGCTTTTGCAGCACTTACCACTTCTTCTTCAGTTGCATTTGGTTTACCTATTAATATATTTTCTCTTACTGTATTGCTAAATAAAAACGTATCTTGAAGGACCATTCCAATTTGTTCCCGCAAGCTTTGAGCTTGATAATCGCGGATATCGATGTTATCCAATAAAATTTTACCGTCCGTCACATCATAAAATCGTGGCAAGAGGCTAACAAGTGTAGACTTACCGCCTCCACTCATACCGACAAGTGCAACAGTCTCTCCTCTTTTAACCTTTAAGGACAAGTCTTCAATGATTAATTCCTCATTCTCTTGATAACGGAAAGAAATGTTTTCGAACTCAACTTCTCCATCAATATTTTCCGCCACCTTTGCATCAGGCTTATCAACTACCTCATAAGGAACATCGACAAATTCAAATACACGGTCCATTGAAGCAAAAGCCTGTGTTAACGTCGTAGAAGAATTAATCAATCTTCGAAGCGGATTATATAACTGCTCAATATAAGCGATAAACGCAACCATTGTACCAACTGTTAAAGAATTGTTAATCACTTGATAAGCAGCAAAACTTATCACGACAAGTGGAGCAATGTCTGTTAACGTATTAACAACAGCGAATGTCCGGGCATTCCAGCTTGTATGGTCCAATGCTTTATTTAAGAAATTTTTATTCTCCTTAGCAAATTGCTCCTGTTCAAATCCCTCAGTCGCAAAACTTCGAATGACAGGCATACCTTGAACCCGCTCGTGTAGATGTCCTTGTACTTCCGCAAGTGCTTGAGATCGATCCCTCGTTAAATGACGAAGTCTTCCGTAGAAATATTTTATTGATAACCCATAAAATGGGAATAAAACAATCGATACTAGTGTTAGTTTTACATCTAATGTCATCATAATAATGATTGCAATAATAATTGTTACAACATCTAGCCATATATTCATCAATCCCGTAATGACGAAATTTTTTGTTTGCTCAACGTCATTTATAACACGTGAAATGATTTCTCCACCTCGCGTATTTGCATAATAACGCAAACTTAATTTCTGCATATGTGTAAACAATTGATTACGTATATCATATAAGATTTTACTTCCTACCCATTGCGCAAAATACTGGCGATAATATTCAATTGGTGGACGAACAATGACAAACAATCCAAACATAACTCCCATAATCGTCAGCAATGTTTTCGTTTTTTCGTCAGCTGTTCCTGATCCACCAATAATATCATCTAAAACATATTTAATAAGTAATGGCATTAATAATGGGATAGAAAATTTGATGATCCCAATTGCTATTGTTCCCACTATCTGAAACCTATATGGTTTAACAAAAGCCATATAGCGCTTTACAGATCCCAAAAAGATCCCCCGTTTCTCTCTATAATTAAGCTCTTCTCAACAACTTTATTATCCGTAATGGATTCTCAAGGGTAATGTATCAAAAGCCACAGAAAATAAAGACTCTGGTTCTGTACCGAACTTTTAAATTCCCTATTTTCTTTCTTTATTGCTCGTATTTGAACATAAAAAAGGCTGACTCTCTCATTTACTTCAACCATTTTCATAGTTGAAGTATCACCTGAGCCACCCTACTTCATTCTTATCGTACATATGTGAGATATCGTTCATACCACTCATCAATAAATTCTGGAGCAAATGGGCCCTTTCTTTGTCGAATCCATCGAAGCAAAGTGTCTAGATTATTTTTTAAGATGAGATCGATTACTTCTGGATAGTTCATTTGCTTACTATGTTGCTCGTACTCATCTTCATCCAAAATCGTATAAGTCATATCCGGGTACACTTTCACATCAAGATCATAGTCAATATATTTTAGCGCTTCATCATCCCAAACAAATGGCGAACTAATATTGCAATAATAATATACTCCATCTTCTCTAAGCATACCAATTATATTAAACCAATACCTTGCGTGGAAGTAGCAAATTGCTGGTTCTCTCGTTATCCAGGTTCTCCCGTCAGATTCAGTAACCATTGTGCGATCATTTCCGACGATAACACAATGCTGTGAGCCTTTAAGAACGGTAGATTCCTCCCAGACTCTGTGAATGTATCCATTATGCTTATAGCTGTGAATTTGGATTTTTTCTCCTTCCCTGGGAATGCCCAAACTTCTCCCCTTCTTTCAAATAGTTGCTTCATGAAATCTCGTGTTTCATAAATGTCATCTCGTAGTTACCTTCTCATCATTATACCGTTAGTCCATAAAAAAAGAAAATAAAAGAGTCATTCCATTTGAAATGACCCTAATTACCTTCAAGAAACTGTTTCAAACTTCTGATTTTCGTATGAACGAATAACCGCTTCTGTTTGTTTTTCAAACACCTTTTGAATGTTATTCAATTCTATCTTCATACACTCAATTTCACTCTGTACCGTTTGTAACTTTGACTCATCCTGTAACACTGTTAATTGTTGTTTAATATCTTTGCATCTCTCTATTTCGGACTGTAAATCTAATAACTTTTCCATCGTTTTTAACTGTTCACCGACTAGTTTATCAAAATTCATATTTCCTCTCCTTTCAAATACAGAGAAATTTTTATATTCGGTATTCGGTATTCGTTTTATCTCAATACTGTTTAATTCTCTGTAGCAACTAGCATTCCTTTGACTAGTTATGTTGAGTAAACAGAGGTTTTGTCGTAAAAAATTTTGTTGTGCAAAAAGGAAAGAAATGTTTAGTGATAAACGGATTAATATCATTGGGTTTATTAGCTGCTCTTAGGACTTAATCTTACATGTTACTTTTATGTAGTTATGCTTTATATTATTGCCTTTTTTCATTTGGTTGCACTACTATTCCGTTTTATTATTTATCTCTCTTCTCTAGTGTTCCTCTCCGATTCTAGTTTAACCATCACTTTCCGCTCAGTCGTAAAGAAACAAAAGCGCTTGGGTTGTATGTCGATGCTCATCCACTTTACCAGAATTTTAAAATTTCCTGACATACAAAAAGACATCTCTCATCGAGAAAGAGAGATGTCTTTTGTACTAATTAAGAGTTTTGGTTCTTATTAGATTCTGCTTGTTGGTTTTGTTTTTTCACTTTTTGAGCGTTTGTTTCACTAGCAAATTCAGTGCCAAATTGACCTGCACCTGCTTGTGAACCACCTTGTGCTGATTGAGCGTTTTGTTGTCTTACTTGTTGAGCGTTTGTTTCACTAGCAAATTCAGTGCCAAATTGACCTGCACCCGCTTGTGAACCACCTTGTGCTGATTGAGCATTTTGTTGTCTTACTTGTTGGATGTTAGTTCCTGATGATGTTTTACCAGCTTGTTTATTATTCTGTGCCATTCGATATCACCTCCACGAAATATAGATTGTCCTTTCGTCGAGGTTAATATCCATTAAAATTAAATTTTTTAAAAAAATTAAACGAGAATCGAGATGCCTCCATCTACAATCAGCGTTTGACCTCTAATCATTGATGCCTTTTCGGATAATAAAAATTCAATTGCATTTACCATGTCCTCAATTTCAACCATTCTGCCTGCCGGGGTATTTTTTCTAGCGTCTTCTAAGAGTTCTTCTCTATTTGGAAAATGCTTTAAGGCATCCGTATCAACAGCTCCACCTGAAACTGCATTTACAATTATATTTTTCGGGGACAATTCAACAGCCAAATACCTTGTCAATGCTTCTAGCGCTGCCTTGGAAACTCCTACAGTTGTATAATTCTCCAGATAGCGGATTGATCCTAGTGAGCTTGTGCTAACAATGAAACCCCCACCGTTTCTTTCCATAAGCTTAGCCGCTTCTTGAGCGCAAAAAAGCAAAGCCTTGCTATTAATATTCATCGTCCAATCCCAGTGATTCTCCTCCAATTCCATTGCAGGTTTTTGAACCCCCGATGCAGCATTACTTACAAAAATATCAAGTCTCCCAAACGTTTCATCAATTTGAGCAAATAGCTCTTTAATTTTTTCAGGCTTTCCTACATTTGCCTTTATCGCAATTGCTTTTACACCGAATTTCTCTATTTCTTCTACGACCTCTAATGCAGCCGTTTTACTACGTGCATAATTAACGACTATGTCATATCCCTTTTCAGCTAACCGAATTGCAACCGCCTTACCAATACCTCTACTACTTCCAGTTATGAGTGCTACTTTATTTTGTTGGCTCATTTTGTCAGCTCCTTTTATGTAAAACAATTGAATATATGACTATATTGTATCAGATAATAAGGAAAATACGCTCTCCTTTTTCAACAGTCTTAATAGCAAAGCAACCAAAGTAGCATGTGCAACACAAGGAAAAAGTGTTTTGCTTTTCCCTAACCAGGAAAAAGCAAAGTCCACTATCTTAGGAGGTATATCCATGTACGTAGGTCGCGACATGACTGAATTGTCTATGATGTCAAAAGCGGAGTGGAAGGACACCGAACTAGCCTTTTTCCACCACTCCCTTCAACAGGTAGTCCCATATTTAAACGTAGAAGGACAAGCCATCCACCGAAGTATAGTAGAAGAAATCACCTCCCGTGGCGGACTACAACGAAATGAAGCCACCTACACACAAGGTACAACAATTAGTTATGACTAACCAGAAAAGCGTAAGGCGTCCGTTCATCGGCGACAAGCATAATAACTAAAAAGAAAAAGACCTCTCAAACAAATATATGTCACATTGAAGACAAATTGTTTAGAGGTCTTTTTCTATTCATTTGCTTTTGATTGATAAATTTGATAAATCTTTTGATGGGAAACAGGAAATGCAAATGTAGATAACGTTTCTTCAGATACCGCGACTAAATTTTCATGCGCAATATTTTTTACTTCTCCGATAAAAATTGAGATATTCCAAATTAAATGGGAAAAAACATGCTCGACATTCCCGACTAATTCTGATAATTCTACTTTTACCTCATACTCTGATTGTAAAAAATCAGTAAGTTGTTCACGGTATGTTTTAGTCGAAGTGGAATCTAGCTCAAAATTCGGATGCTCCCATAAATTAGCCAGTAACCCACTTGATGGCCGTTTATGAACATAGAAATGACCCTTTTCATCGTATAATACAGCTGCGGCCATATTTAAAGGTCTCGGTTTCTTTTTCTTACTTTTAATTGGTAGATCCGTTTGTACACCTGCTTCAAAAGCTGTACATTGCTCACGAACAGGACATAGTAGGCAAGATGGTGAAGTTGGTGTACATATTAATGCACCGAGCTCCATTAACGCTTGATTAAAGGAAGATGGGTCCTCTTTCGATATAAGTACATAGGTTGCTTCCTCAAAAATTTTTCGAGTTTTTGGCTTGGCGATATCTTCTGAAATTGTTAATATTCTTGATAGCACCCTCATAACATTTCCATCAACCGCAGGCTCAGGAATGTTGTATGCAATACTTAAAATAGCTCCTTTTGTATAAGGACCGACACCTTTAAGTTTAGATATTTCTTGTGGGGAATCAGGAACAACACCACCATAAGTCTCTTTTACTTCCCTAACAGCAGCTTGGAGATTTCTAACGCGTGAATAATAACCTAAACCTTCCCATGCCTTTAGTACTTCTTCTTCATTTGCATCTGCTAACGCTTCGATAGTTGGGAATTTATTGATAAAAGATATGAAATACGGAATCACCGTATCAACTCGAGTTTGTTGCAACATAATTTCTGACACCCATACTTTATATGGATCTTGATCTTTTCGCCATGGCAAGTCTCTTTTTTCAGTTAGATACCAATTAATCAAATTTTCCTGAAATTCAACAATTGGAAAGTCTTTTAGTTTATTTTGTACATTGTTCACCATATAGAATTTCCTCCGAATGTTAATTTTCATGAAATGTGGGAAAATAGAGTATAGACGTTGTTCTTTTTACTTTATTTGATCAACGATCTTTTTAGGATTATTACTTTTAACTTACTTATTATCATCCATTTGACCAGATTAGTATCGGTCATCAAAGGTAACAATTAGAAAAGAACACAAAAATTTATACAATTTGAACACACCATTCATTCAAATGATTTTGAACTTATCTTCTAGCTAAACAGATCTCTCTCTATGAAGGAAGTTGGTATACGAACGCAAGGTCTAGATAAAAACTTTCACTTAAGAGTAGATACAAGGGGGCATCTTTTTTGGATACTGGAACACATATAGTAATGGGAATTGCATTAGGTGGATTAGCAACCTTAGACCCTGCTGTTGGTATCGCTAATCCAACAGCACATGCCGTGATGTTTGGAGCTATTATTGGCTCACAAGCACCTGATCTTGATACGATTTTAAAACTTAGAAATAACGCACAGTATATACGGAATCACCGTGGGATTACCCATTCGATTCCAGCTATTTTCATATGGTCCTTTTTAATAACTGGGATACTCTCACTCATTTTTACTGAAAGCAATTCACTACACTTATGGTTATGGACATTGCTTGCCATTGTTCTTCATGTTTTTGTTGATATATTTAATGCATATGGAACTCAAGCATTGAGGCCATTTACCAAGAAATGGATCGCCTTAGGGATTATCAATACGTTCGACCCATTTATTTTTATTACGCATATAATAGGGATCGCCATTTGGTTGTTTGGTGGCCATCCTGGGTATACATTTTTAAGTGTATATATTGTCCTTATTAGCTACTATGTCATTCGAATCACGATGCAAAGAAATATAATCAAAAGGTTGCATAAGTTAGTACCTCAAATTGAACAAGTGACGATCTCACCGACAATTCGATTCCGCCAATGGCATATTGCCATTATGACAGATAGTAGTTTTCATGTAGCAAGAGCTATAAACGGTGAGATAATGTTTCTCGATGAGTTTGAAAGGATACCTGTCCCTCAAACAGATGTGATTAGAGCTGCAGAGGAAGATGATAACCTATCTGCCTTTTTATCCTTCTCACCTGTTTATCGTTGGGAAGTAGATGAATATACAGATCATTACGAGGTCCGATTTATTGATTTGCGGTACCGAAGTAAAGGCTATTATCCATTTGTTGCTATTGTTCAACTTGATCAAGATTTAAATATTGTTAGTTCATATACAGGCTGGATCTTTAGTGAGGAGAAACTTCGGAAAAAACTTCAATTAATTCCTGACTAATTAAATTTTTATGGCACTGTTAACATTGAAGGGAGATTTCCGTTCCAGACATTTGCTTTGTGAGGGCGGTCTGGGAGCCCCTCGGCGCAGCTCCTGCGGAGGCTCACCATGTCATCCACTTCAATCAACATAGCGTTGTGAATCAACCAAAAGCTTTCACATAGCCATTTATATAAAAGATTTGACCCAAATAACCAACCTTGCATTTTAAACGGTTGTTTGGGTCTCAAGCTTTTTCTCCGCTTAATTGCGTAGATAATCATCATTTAACAGGTGGCTATACTTTGGATTTGATGCAATAAACTCATGTAGCTTTTCTCCATAATGAGTAATTAATTGTCTAACAACCTGCTCGGTTACTTTCTTCCCTTGATATTTCCTACCAGTTTTAGCTGATGTCGATTCAAAGTCTTCCCACAATAGCTCAACCCATGTTCTAGCCTGAGCATAAGAAAGCATCGTATTTTTCCCTAATAATTCGTTTGTTAATCGTTCAAAGTACATTTCCATTATTCTCACCTCTAGGAAGGATTCGTTACTTATAATTTCAAATGGAGGACCCATACTACTAATGTGCTTCTTATAAAACTTGGAGGGGATTATATTGCGCAACAAAGAAAAGGGTTTTCCCATCGACAGAGTTGAAGGCCAACCAAGAGCAAGAGCTGAATTCGCTTCAAAAAGAGCAGATGGAACAACAAATACCCACCCACAAGAACGCATGAGAGCATCTGGAAAACGAGAAAAATTATAAAAGCGGAAGGCGCCCATTTATCGGCGACAAGCATAAGACGAGCTGATGGCGCCTGGAGCTAGACAACATGAAAAACGCAAAATCCCGTTTTAGCTACTGAAGCAATTCGTTGTGTGTGACTGACTCAGTATAGATGAGTCAGTCTTTTTTCAACATGGAAATGGGTAATGCTTCTTCTATGTTTGGTGTGGATAGACGATACCCCCATGCAAAGATACCATTCATATAATTAATTTTAAATGATTCTCCTGGTGCCCCTTCAATCTCATAAACATCCTCAGACTTATAATCACTAGGATCTAGTAAGTATGATTTTGCCATTGTTATCTTACGTTCTAAAACAGCAAACTCATTTACAATTCCGAGTTGTTCCGCTTTGCGGGCTTTTTCTCTGAGAGTAGCTATTTCATTTTTTAAATCATATTCTGTCATTTCACTATAACGCATATTGCTCATTTTTTTATCCCCTTGCTATTCGTTACTCTTCTTCAAGAAATCGTTCAATTAATTCTATAGAGAACCCTTTACGGTATAAAAATTGTTTCACCTTCATTTTATATTGGTAAGGATCTTCTTTATTAAATTTTACCTTGGCTTTCTCAGCATGTTTTATAAGCGCAGACCATTCTTCTGATTCTTCTTGCTCCACCTGCACTTCTTCTAAAGCACATGTAATGATTTCATAAGAAAAACCTTTTCTCATCAAATGCTGTTCTACCTTTTGTTTTAGCATGACTGTAGATAGTCGATTGTTTTTCTTGAGAATTTTTCCAGCATGACTGATCGCCTCTTCAATCTGTCCTGATCTATCATACTGCGCTAGTGCTTGTTCGATTAATGGTTGGTCAACTCCCTTGCCAACGAGCTCGCGTTTAATCACACTCGGCCCTTTTCCATTTGTTTGTCGCTGTGTTCTTACAAATGCTAGTGCAAACTCTAAGTCATCAACATAACGGTATTCCTTGAGTTTAATGAGGACCTCACTAATTATTGCATCATTATATTCCTTTTTTCGTAATTGATCTTCTACTTCTTTTATTGAGCGCATTCGATAGCTTAAATAATCTATGGCTTTATTATATGCCTTTTTAACCTGGTCCCCATATTGAATTTCAACAATATCAAATTCGTCCAGCTCTTTACCCTTTAAAAGATTAAAACGAATTAAAATATCTTGGTCCACACTAAACGCATATTTTTCTCCCTTACCTTCATCTAGAAAAATATTAAAGCGATCATCCGTGTGCTTTTGTGAGGTAATTTTTGAAATGACAGCCATATTCTCACCTACTATTCAATATTAATGGTTTAACAACTAACAAGAATTCCACTTAAAAAGAGGAATCATCTATTTAAAATGGTATATATGAAAAGAAAGATTTTTTCTAAAAAGGGTGTGATCCAATGAAAATCGCAATTGCTGGTGGTACTGGTTTTATAGGACAGCAGCTAACCGAATATTTTTTAACAAAAGGTTATCATGTATATATTTTAACACGAAGTCAAAAAACTTCTTCAGAAAAAAACTTACATTACATGAATTGGTTTAATGATACAGAAGTTCCTATCGTACTAGAAACATTCGATGTTGTCATTAATTTAGCAGGGAAATCAATCAATGACCGATGGACTGATAAAACAAAGAATGAGATCGTTGAAAGTAGGGTTCGTTCTACGAATGCATTATATTCATTGTTAACAGAGATGCGAAAAAGACCTACTGTTTATATTAACGCAAGTGCTATCGGTATTTATGGAACATCGTTAGATAAGACATATACAGAAGCATCTACTACAGAGGGTCATGATTTTTTGGCTAACACTGTTAAGAAATGGGAAAAGGAAGCTGCTAAGGTGAACGAATTACAAGTAAGAACTGTCTATATGAGATTTGGGATTGTATTAGGAGAAGAAGGTGCTTTACCTAAGATGCTACTACCTTTTAAACTTTTTGCAGGCGGTAAGCTGGGATCAGGTCATCAATGGATGTCATGGATACATATATCTGACCTTGTGAAATTAATCGACCATGTCATTCATACACCAGGAATATCTGGACCAGTTAATGCCACATCACCAAACCCGGTAAAAATGAATGAATTTAGCAAAACTATTGCCTATATTCTAAATAAGCCGTATTGGTTACCTGTACCAGCTATTGTATTAAAAACCTTATTAGGTGAGATGAGTATACTTATCTTAGAAGGTCAAAAAGTATTACCTCAAAAAGCTCTGGAGCACCAATTTCAGTTTTTATATCCAGATCTTGATAAGGCATTATCCAATCTACTGTAAGAAAATTGTGGCAAATAGCCATGAATAAAATTGACTGGAGATAAATCATGAGTGCATTCCTTTTTAAACAAGCTACAGTTTATCCGATTACTTCAGCTGTAAAATACGAAACAGATGTACTTGTTGAAAACGGCAAAATAGCTGCAATCGATAGGAACATTGAAAAAAAACAAAACATTGAAGTTATTGAATGTAATAATCAATTTTTATTTCCGGGTTTTATTGATGTTCATACACATTTAGGGTTATATGATGAAGGAACTGGTTGGGCAGGTAATGATGCAAATGAAACGATTGAACCTTTGACACCACATATTCGAGCGTTGGATAGTGTAAACCCTCTTGACCCTGCTTTTACAGATGCACGGAAATATGGAATAACAACAGCCCATGTTATGCCAGGAAGCGCAAATGTTATTGGTGGTACTACCTCTGTGATTAAGACATATGGCGCAAATATTTCTACTATGCTGTTGCGGGAAACAGCGGGCTTAAAAATAGCTTTAGGTGAAAACCCAAAACGCATGCATAGCCATGGAAATAAAGATTCTATTACAAGAATGGGCATAATGGGCATGCTACGCGAAGCCTTCTATAAAGCAAAATATAGTAAGGACACAGATGAGTTCCGCTCAATTTCCCTTCAAAAGGCACTTCGTCGAGAAATCCCAGTACGTATTCATGCCCATCGTGCTGATGATATTATGAGTGCCATTCGCTTTTCAGAGGAGTTTGACCTCGACTATCGAATAGAACATTGTACTGAGGGTCATTTGATCGCTAATGAATTAGCAGGTAAGCAAGCTAAGGTATGTGTTGGTCCCACATTAACTAGAAAGTCAAAAATCGAATTAAAAAACAAAAGCTGGTCAACCTATCAAGCATTATCTGAACAAGGTGTTGACGTTTCGATAACCACTGATCACCCCTATACCCCAATTCAATATCTAAATATCTGTGCTTCCATTGCTGTCAGAGAAGGATTCGCTGAACAAAAGGCATTAGAAGGGATAACGATCACTGCAGCTCATAATTTAGGTGTTAACCATCGTGTTGGTAGCATTGAAATTGGTAAAGATGCTGATTTAGTGATATGGAATTACCACCCATTTCATTATCTTGCAAAACCTCAATTAACGATGATAGATGGGAGTATCGTCTTTAAAAATTAAAAAGAATCTTCTTAAAAGGCTCTTTTCTAAAAGTTTGTTGCACTAATACTAATAAAAAGTTTATCAACTAGATTAAAGTCTTTACACGGATATCAGAGTAATTGAGCGGAAGAGCACAAAGGTTTCTTAAACCGTGTACATTAGTATTTTGTACGTAAAACAACAATTTTCGTGAAAACATCCTCTTAAAAAAATATAGTAGAATTGCAATAAGAGAGTTACTTCTACTTTTTCCATTACACGACACTCCTAAAAATATAGGAACGTTCACCTCGACTAAGTAACGCGTTAAATAAGTAGATAACCCCCCTTATTCTCGTGGGTTATTTTGACCAAATTACTTGATTCTATAAGCATTTCAACTACTATACTAGGATAAATAATTATTTTTTAGAATTCGACAAAAAAGGAGTATCTTTTTTATTTAAATTGACGTATTATACTTCATGGAGAAAGTTAAAAAAGTCTACTTTTTAGAGATATAACCTTTTAGAAAACACTTTAACTTACACAATTAAATCTAGTAATGGGAAGGCAAATGGTGCGCCACCAGCTTTACTGGTTCTAGTGGGTTCGATTCCCACCCCGAAATTTTTTAAATGTAAAGATTTCATAAAAAATTTCGAGGGTGGGGACGACCATATCGCGTGGGGTCTACCCTCAATGGAGGGATCCAGATGCTAAAAAAACGTGATATTCATGATAGTCATGCACTCTACGAACAATTGGTTCACCCAGATGTTTTCCCATTTGTGCGTCATAAAGCAAATTCATTTGAAGAATATCTATTTTTAACGAAACAAACAATTGAAGCTGAAGAACGTGGTGAGTTAATTTCACGTACCATTTTAGACGAATGGGGCTCTCCAATTGGCACGATAAGCTTATTCGATGTACAGGATAAAGCTGGATTTTTAGGGACCTGGCTTGGCAAACCCTACCATGGGAAAGGCTATAATAAGTTAGCAAAAGATGCATTTTTCCATGAATTGTTCCATGAACTCGATATCGAAACGATTTTCATGCGAATTCGAAAACAAAACATTCGTTCAACGAAGGCTGCTGAAAAACTTCCGTATGTTGTTAATGCTAATGAAACACGAGCTAGCTTATATGAACAAATCAATGGTAGTGAGGATCTATTCAACTTATTTGAAATTACTAAGGATTTATATACATTCAACACGTATCATAGCACTTCAGAAACTGATGAACATCAATTGAAAGAAGCTTAACTTTAATAGCACTAAGTTTATGAGATGTGATCACACTTGATCGCATCTCTTTTTTGATAACCCAGATAAAACTTTATTTTTTTGTTGTATCTTAAGCTGTACTAGATAGTAGCAACATTAGTATGAATCCTTCTATCTTTGTCAAAACTACTGTTGAATACTACCTATTGGAAGGATGATAACAGATGACTACAGATAAGAAGAAGAGAGATAAGGCGAAAAGTACTCTTTCTAGTATGCAGGAGGTCACCTATACTAGAGAATTTAGAAACGCAGATCGTGCAGCTGGATACATAAATAAATCTAGGAACTAACTACCAACATGAAAGTCTGAAAAATAGCCATCCTAAACTTGAACACATAAGTTAAAGGAGGGTTTTATCATGGGTCGAGGAAATAAACAAAAAAGTCGTGATAAAAATAAACAATCACTACCACAAGTACCTAAAAATTTAAAGCGTGATGGTGTTGATCAAGAATTCTCACAAGAACTAGCAGATCAAGAAGATATTGAAGCACAAGCAAGATCAAATGCTGCTAATCAACGTCAGAAAGCTAATAAAAAGGGTAAATAAAGATTAAAGAAATAATAAATGAAAAGATCAAGCTCTTGAAAGGTAAATGTTACCTTTCAAGGGCTCTTTTGCATTTTATTTAGAATGAATAGTAACTTTGGTTATCCACTTCCTCCACAAATTGTGGATAACCAGTCCAAAAAGTGTGGACAATTATTTTAGTTGGATGTTGATAATGTGTATAAGTTGTTAATATGCACCTAGACCAACGCAAGGTTATCCACATATTTATTCTACATAATTATATATATGCCCCCTTCCCTCTGTGGATAATGTGAATAACTATAGTATATTCCCACCTTTCACAATATGCTTTCTTTCTTCATACAATAAAGGGTATTCGTTCGCATGAAAAAATCGACAGGGGTGTTTATAAATTTGGCTTACGAAATTACAAGAGACTATATACGTACTGGTAACTCACGCTCTGGACAACGTATTGGGACTGTACGATTTATAGTAAGTCATGATACTGGTAATCCTGGCTCAACTGCTTATGGTAATCGAAACTATTTTAATAACCAACAACCTTCTGCATCAGCACATACATTTATAGATGATAAGTATATACTTGAGATTGTTCCATTGAGCGAGAAGGCATGGCATGTACGTTCAAACGTTTCAGGAGACAATTCCCGTTATGGTGCTAATTCAAATGATGCTGCAATTGGGGTAGAATTGTGTCACGGAGGTAAAATTAACTTTCAACAGGCATATAATCGTTACGTTTGGTATCATGCTTATCTATGCGATAAATTTAATTTATCTCCAAGATCTCATATTATAGCTCACGCAACTTTAGATCCCTCAAGACGGACAGATCCAATAAACATTTTAAGATCACATGGTATTTCCTGGTCTATGTTTATAGACGATGTTGCCGAAGCATTACAGAACGTTAACGGGGCCACTCCTACTCCATCAACACCTTCCCCTAAACCACCAAACACGTCGAAGCCACCTACACCAGTTGTAAAAGGATCGACAGTTAAACTACCAATCGGTGAAGGCGATTCTGGAGCATTTGTCCGTGATATCCAGCAAGAGTTAATAAAAGCAGGATACAGACTTCCTCGTTATGGGGCAGATGGAACGTTTGGAGATGAAACCGAAAATGCAGTAATGCGATTTCAAAGGAATTTTGGACTATCAGTTGACGGCTTGGTCGGCCCGATCACTTTAAATAAATTACAAGAAGTTAATCACCAAAGAATCTCCACATCAGACTTTCCTTTACCAACAGGGGTTTTACAAGTTGGTAGTGAGGGTGAAGGTGTCAGACAGGTTCAAAGAGCTTTAAAAGAAATAAATTTCAATCCCGGTGCCATTGATGGAATATATGGAGCAAATACTCAGGATGCAGTGAGAAGATTCCAATCGATGTATGCAGCATTATCAACTGATGGCATTTATGGACCTAACACACGAAAGTTTATCAGAATGGAATTAGATAATTAATAGAAAATTTATGTATAAGCTTCTTAAAAGCCACATAAAGTATAACTACACCATGAAGAAACAACACGAAAAAACACGCTACTCTTTTAGAGTGGCGTGTTTGCCGTTATAAAACAATTCCCACTTACTCTTATATCTTGATGCCATAAACACCTTTGGGCCTCACAACAGCCCATCACTCTTAACTCTGTACTAAATCGCCTTTATATAATCTATATTTTTTAAGAGTTACATTAATTTCTTTTGCGATTTTTTTTAATTCACGCTCTTCTCTCTCCGTTACTAGAGAAACAATTGTTCCAGAGGCTCCCTGTCTGCCCGTTCTTCCTGAGCGATGAACATACTGGGAAGAGTTTGCTGGTAGATCGACATGGATAACATGTGAGAGACCAACAATGTCTAACCCTCTAGCCGCTACATCTGTTGCCAGTAATAGACCTTGATTGTCATTTCTTAAACTTTTTAAAGCTGCTTCCCTTGCTTCCTTTTTCGTATCGCTATGTAATAAGTGTAAATCAACACCCTTAAATTCTAGCTTATCAGCAATTACATCTAGGTTACCAATATCTTTAACAAAGGCTAAAGCCTTCATCCGAACCGTTTTCGCTAATCTTTCGAGCATGATAATCTTTTCTCTCTGATCACATACCAGATAGACATGTTCAACATCTCCTACTGGTACTTCTTCAAGAGCGATTTTAATAATTTCTGGAGTTACCTTCATTAGATCTCTTGCCTTTGATTCAGTGCTAACATTTAACGTTGCCGAAAATAACACAACTTGTCGATCATTTGATGTTGTTTTGATAATATCCTTAATCGTATTTTGATGTTCAGGAGTAAGTAACTGATCACCTTCATCTAATACGATTGAATTAACTGCATGCAGTTTTAACTTCTTTATTTTGATTAATTCTTGAATTCTACCTGGAGTCCCGACAATCACTTGCGGGCTCTTTTTAAGTTTTTCAACCTGCCGCTTAATATTTGCACCGCCAATAAGCGCAATACTTGTTATATCACTACCATCTGACCACTTTTTGATTTCTTCAAAAATTTGCATAACAAGCTCTCTTGAAGGTGCAAGAATTAACACTTGGGCATTCTTTTTGTTCTCATCTATGTGATTAAGCAATGGTAGGACATATGCGAGTGTCTTACCTGTACCAGTTGGTGATTCGGCAATGACATTTTTCCCTTCTAAGATTAGAGGAATAGATTTTGACTGAATCGCAGTCGGTACCTGAAAATCAACCTTTTCCCAGTTAGTTTGAATGAATGATTTAACATCCGTTAAAAAATTCGCTTGTGTCATCTAGTTTAGTCTCCTTTAAAATATACTTAATCGTTTATCATTTCCTCATAAAACTTTACGAGTCAATTTATATTATCTTCTTTTTAGAAGTAGCTATTATTAAGCGTGTCAGTATGATTTATGTATAGAATTTGCCTATTCTAGCAACAAAATTTGTATGTAGCATGAATTGAAAGTCAACCATTATAGTACAGCTATTTACCTATAAATGCAAAGACATTCTGTATAAGGGTTTGAACTGAATTTTTCCACTGGTTATGGGGTTTATTACCAAGGAGGATACTAGTTATTTCGTACAAACTAAAATCGACTATGAAAATAAGGAGGCAATACTTTGAACAACAATAAGCAACCTTTCCAACCACCTGATACGGGAAAACTCACAAATCCCAATTATGCTTCTGAAAACGATGATCGAACGAATGCATTAGAACAAAAAGCAAAAAAACGACAACAACAAAAATAAAAAATAAATGCAGAAAAGAGAAACGTCCTTTTAGCGACTTATGAACTGAAGCCTATCTTAAAAGATAATGGAACACGAAAAGAGGTAACTATTCGATGTTACTTTATATCTTAGGGAGTTCATAAGTCGCTGGGTGTTTATTTCAGACAATTTTTTCGGTCATACATACCTCACCCTAGTTCGTTTATTTATCGGATACTTTCCAATCCAAGTCATGATGCACCTCAACTACAGGGATCATTGGTTTAGGAACTTGTCCCTTCGCTACTGGCTTAGCCACATAAGCAAAGTCACCGGTACCATCAGGTGCGCTTCCTTTTGCCCAAGGTCCCTCACCAGATTCTTCTCCCTCAGAAAGGTTCCAAAATTCATAAGCATCTGGCTGTGATTCTAGCTCTGCTTCTGCTGGGAACGAAGCTGGTACGACAACGCCGTTTTTCTCCTCTAATTCTTTTATCGCTTCCAACCATTGATATTGATGGTATCGGTCACGAGCTAACATTTTTCGGAATGTAGCACGTACACCTTCGTCCTTTGTCATATGGTATAACCTAGCAACTTGAAGTCTACCTTGACTCTCAGCATGTAAATTCGCACGCATATCTGCTAATAAATTTCCACTTGCGACAATATATGAACCATTCCATGGTACCCCGTTGGAATTAGTTGGCAAACCGCCAAGACCACTCACAAGTAAATGCTGTGGATTCATTCCTCCCATGATAGCCGCTGTAACTGGATCTTTTGCAGCTTCTGATTGATCTTCTGGAGAGGCATTATCAAGCAACTGACTAATAAGTGAACAAAGCATTTCAACATGTCCAATTTCCTCTGTTCCGATGTCCATTAACATATCCTTATACTTTTCTTCCCCTCGGCAATTAAACCCTTGGAACAAATATTGCATCATAACGGTCATTTCTCCAAATTGCCCACCCAATATTTCCTGTATTTGACGAGCAAGCATCGGATCAGGACGATCAACCTTTACTTCAAATTGTAATTCCTTTTGATGACGAAACATAGAATCTCCTCCTCAATTAATCATAAATATCAAATGCAATCATGCATCTATATCGTCAATTCCCTCCTATATTCGATAAAAAACGATTTAGAAGGATTTTATAACTAAAGTACTATGTATCTAAAGGAAGTAACAATTTATCAATATAAAATGGGTTTACATCCCATAAATAACCTATAATTGGTGTAATACGAAAAATAAAAAATAGATGGGAAGAAATCCAAAATGAATACTATTAATGACATGATTATGAAGATTTCGTCTGTATTTTCACAGTTAGAAGAAGTGGAAGGTGTTGTACTCTCTGGCTCTCTTTCAACAAATACCCAAGATGAACATTCTGATATAGATTTGTATATTTATAGTGTTCAAGAAATCCCTACCAGTACACGAAAAAAATTGTTAGAACCGTTTTCGGATTATATGGAGATTAATAACCAGTATTGGGAAACAGAAGATGATGGAACGCTAATTGAACCCAATATTGGTATAGATATTATATATAGAAATTATACGTTGATTGAAAACGAACTAATGAAAACGGTAGTGAATTTCCAAGCTCAGGTCGGCTACAGTACATGCATTTGGAGTAATTATTTAAATTCCAAAATACTATATGATCGAAATGGACAATTAAAGAAACTACAGAATAGAATTAACGTAACCTTTCCAAAAGAATTAAAAGAAAATATCCTTAACAAAAATTACCCTTTATTACGAGACAGTGTTACATCCTACTATTTTCAAATCGAGAAAGCTCTAAAAAGAAAAGACTACATAAGTGTCAATCATAGGGTTGCTGCATTACTTGCAAGTTACTTCGATATCTTATTTGCGATTAACGAGTGGCCACACCCTGGAGAAAAGAAATTAATTCAGACCGCACAAAAAACATGCAAATATCTCCCAGATAAGATGGAAGAAAACATAATCATGATTCTTAGCAACAATACCATAACACTATTAAGTGACATAAATGATCTGGTTGACAGCGGTTATAAGAATTGCATTTAACATAAACAAGCAACGTCCCAACCGAAGTTGAACGTTGCTTGTTTAATAGTTTGATATTGTTTATCCAGCTTCCTTAGCATCCTCTTTGTTTGGTTTATCAACAGTTTTCTTTCGATCCACTCTAAACTGACCAAGTCCGAGCTCTTTTGCTTCCTGTTTTAAGGATTTAAGTAAGCTGACTACCATCAACACCATTATTACAGAAAATGGAAGAGCTGCAATAATCATTGTGTTTTGAAGTGCTAGCAGGCCCCCAGAATAAAGGAGAGCTATAGCAGTTATCGAGAGAAAGACTCCCCATGTAACTTTAATCGGTGTACTTGGATTTTGAGATCCATTCGTTGTCATCATACCTAGAACAAACGTACCAGAGTCAGCCGATGTAACAAAGAACGTAACAATGATCAAAATAGCTAAAAGGGATAACACCATACTTATTGGAAACCCTTCTAACACCCCGAAAAGGGATTCCTCTGCAGCTAATGAAGAAATCGAAAGCAATCCTGAAGATTCCGTGACAATGGCTGCACTCCCAAAGGTTGAAAACCAAAGGAAACCAATAAGTGACGGAACGAGTAAGACACATACAACAAACTCACGAATCGTTCGACCCTTTGAGACTCTAGCAATAAACACACCAACAAATGGAGCCCATGCAATCCACCATGACCAATAAAAGATCGTCCACCCATTAATCCAGGTACGTCCCTCTTCGTTCAGGGGTGCAATTCGAAAACTCATGTTAATGAAGTTTTGCATATAAGCCCCTATCGTATCCGTAAATAAGTTAAGTGTAAAAAGTGTAGGTCCAAAAACAAATACAATCAAGAATAGGACAGCCGAAAGCCCCATATTCAAATTACTCAGGATCTTAATTCCTTTACTTAGACCCGTTAAAGCCGAAATCATAAATAAGGCTGTAACAACGAGAATGATGATGGTTTGGCTTGTCATCGTACTAGGTACTCCAAATAGGTAGGACAGTCCCCCGTTAATTTGCATGGCACCAAATCCCAAAGTAGTAGCGACCCCTATAACAGTAGAAATGACCGCAATGACATCAATCGCCTTCCCGACAGATCCATCCGCATGTTTCCCAATCAGCGGTCGTAAGGTTCGACTAATTAAGCTCAGTTCCCCTTTTCTATAGGTAAAATAAGCCAGAGCCATTGCAACCGAACCATAGATTGCCCATGCATGGATACCCCAATGAAAGAAAGTAAACCTCATCGCATCCTTAATACCTTGATTAGTGCCCTCTTGCCCTGTAGGAGAACTAATGATGTAATGGCTAATTGGTTCAGCTGTACCATAAAAAATTAACCCAATCCCCACACCTGCACTAAAAAGCATCGCAAGCCAAGTTGGACGAGAAAACTCAGGCTTGTCCTCCTGTTTCCCGAGCTTAATCCGGCCAACTGGACTCACTAATAAATAGAAGCACACAAACACAAACAACGAAACAACCACAAGGTAATACCACCCAAATGAATCCGTAATCACCCCTTGTGTACTGCTCGTGATACGTTCTAACGATGCTGGCATCGTGATTCCCATTAAAACAAGACCAGCCACTAATGCTAATGATACATAAAAAACAATTGAAGCATTTTTCATATTTAATTTTAACTCCCATCTTTGATCTATTCGCAGAGGGCCTTACTTCGATTGGTGAACATATAAAATGCAAAACCACATGATAAAAGTATTTTTTGTGAAGTAATACTAACGGAACGAACCCTTATAAATTGCGTTATTCATTTACTCTTAACTACGACATTCTTATTAACGTAAAGTTACCATTGTCCATCTGTTTGGGTATTGGATAATTAGATAGATTGAATACGGCAGAGGTATTTAGTATAGATCAGGTTAAAGGTTATTTAGGGGAATGTTTAAACTATACCAAAAAGTACTAAACCAATCACATACGAAATACAAGCTTATTTAATGCTCTAGTCTTACTATCGCTTCGTAGAAGGGGTAATCATGACATATTCTTAATATAACTCTCGGATCCTCTCTATATAGCCGATATTCAAGAAATAGTAGTCCTTTGCGGCTTTAGTTCCTAATCTCACTCTTTTTAGTTTAGTATAGATTGTACATAAGTTATTTGAGATTTCATTCCATTAAGTGGGCCTTTTCAAATATGGTGAAGTAAAAAATAGCCGTGAAGGTTTTGAATCTTATTCAAGGTCAACCTTTTCTGAAACAAAGAAAGATGGACTCCCATTTATTTATCGTTACGAAAAGGTAATCAAAAAATTGACGTTATTGCGCAAACAAATTATTGGTATTAGTAAAGATTAGTATTTCGGTAATATATAAATCTAATAGTAGTTAAATATTAGATTTTTACCATATACGTTTATAGTTTACATAATGCCAACTATAAAAAGTTAGAGAAAGAGTCAAACCCTTGTTAGATAGGAGGTTGATTCCTATTGTTTTTTTATCGTTTATACAAGGTTTTACATCGTTGATTTATCAACGATTCTAGCTTCTTTAGAAGCATGCTAAATTCATAAAAAAGTAGAGTTTTATTCATCCTCATATGTATTTACCCTTTTATCTTAATAAAAACCCTTGAATTGATACGAATAATGAAAATAAAAATACACTAACAAATAAACAACCAGTCACTTTTCGCTTTTTTCGAAATTCTTCTAATCCTATAACTAACATCATTAAACCTAAGAAAAATGTAATAATATGGTTGAAATCAAAATTTTGAGTAATTAATCCAAAGGCAGCAAGCAAAAATAACTACTACTGATAAAACATAACGTGAAATTTCCAATTAACAATCACCCTCTTTTGGTTTTGAGCTACCAAAACGGTGGCTCTTATTGCAAACTGTTCATTAACCCAATAATTTCCCTAATCAATTATAATAATTTATAATGGTTGTGGATGGGGGCCTAATTTACAATGAAAAATGGCAATATAATAACTACATTAAAAAACTATGCAAGAAAATTAAAACAAGATTTATTCGTTATTTACCTATCATACAAAGATGATAGAACTCCTTGGTACGCAAAAGCTGTGGCAATTTGCGTAGTCGCATACGCTTTTAGTCCAATTGATTTAATCCCTGACTTTATCCCCATTTTAGGGTACCTTGATGACCTAATTCTTGTTCCTCTAGGAATCTCCCTTGCCTTAAAATTAATACCTCCTCTTGTTACTGAGGAAAATCGGGAAAAAGCTAATGAGATGCAGAAGGATAACAAACCAAAGAATTGGTTTGTTGGCATTCTCTTTATTTTAGTTTGGATTTTTCTTGCAGTTTGGATCTATAAATTGATAATTGACCTTACTTCTTGAGAATTATTACTACGCATTTCTATCTTCTACACATACCTTGGGTTAACATTCTTCGCGGATATTCGTTAGAAACTTTGACTGCTTACGAACCTTATTTTCATTTTCCACCTCATTCGGCATATTTCCCCAGAAATAATTGTCGTTCTTTAAGGTATTTATAAGAACTTTGATTCAAGTAAACCAATAAAAAATTGCCTCTCCACTACTATTATTAGTCGTTTTCATACCATTACTCAGACACAACAATTATTGAAATAACCTTATATAAAGATGTTCTGCAATATTATGAGTTGGTTTCAATATGAACATTCCCCTTTAAATATTGCTTTATTTCCTTTTTGTTTCGGAGTATGACTATATTTTTACTATCCTTTAAATCTTGTAATCGCACAGCCAATGTTTTTTTGCGATGATAATAAGTTCGATAAATATAGTTCAAGAATCCAAAATCCATTTTCTCCTCACATCCATTTGCTCTGTCGGGTCGCTCCTTACCGATATTAATCAGCCACCTCTTCAAAACACGGAATAAGCAAACAGCTAATGGTAGTTCCAAATAGATAATTGTATCGGCAGATTCTTCTCTTAAGTCGAACGTTCTACTGTAGTTCCCTTCGATTATCCATTCTGGTTTCCTTACAATTTCCTTTTGCCTTGTAGAAAATATCTCTATTGACGCCTCCACCCAGTTTGGTTCCCAAAAAAGACTATCAAGATGATACACATCTATTTGTAAGATGGTTGAAAGCTTCCGAGCGAATGTTGATTTTCCTGCTCCTGCTGAAACTCCAATAACCATTATTTTTTTCACAAAATCAACTCCTTCTTTGAAATTAATATTTATATTAATTCAAGTTATAGAAAAAAAAACTCTTAGTGAACTTTTAGTTTTGGACAAATTTTCGAAGGGTATATCAAAATAGCCGCATAAGGTATCAACTTTGAAGAATGGGGGACTATCTATGATTAAACGTATTCAATTTAAAAAGGCGCTTGAAATCAAGAAGGAATTATCAACCATTTCAAATGATTGTGACCTTGCATATTCAGCCTGGATCAAGGAAAGGAACAATACCGAATTGTTTCATGAATATCGAAACCTTCTAAAAAAACGTACAGAAGTTATTGAGAGGTATAAATCATCATATTTGGTCATTAAATGAAGACTTTTCTCGGAAACAGGAGGCTAAAAAGAGCTGACTTCTAACGATCTAAAGTCAGCCGCTTTTCTCCTATCTATTTAGTAGGCTCTTTTCTAAAAGTTTGTTGCTCTAGTACGAATAAAAATCGACTTTTGGATTTTTATGATCTAAATTGAAGCTATGTCCAAAGGGATATCAGAGTAATTTAGCGAAAAGAGCACGAAGATATACTTAAAACGTGTACATTAGTACTTTGTACGGAAAACAACAATCTTTGCGAAAACAGTCATTTAGTAAATTAAGGTGCTCTGTATACCCATTAAATAGTTTTTCTTGTACTAATTTTTCTAAGAAAGCTTCTGTAGAAAAACCACTTTTAAATAGTTACCTTCTTTAAATTCCTTAATTGTTTTAAAATCCTCTGGGAGGCTAAATTCCTCAACGATTTTATAGCTTCCCCCTGCTTCTTTAAAGGCCTTTTCGATAAACCCTTTAAATTTGCTCATACCAAAGGTACTACAATTCGAGGAAGCAACAATTACTCCATTTTTCTTAGTAATTGAAATCGCCTGCTTTAATAAGTCAGGATAATCTTTACCCGCACTAAATGTATGTTTTTTCGAACGCGCAAAACTCGGTGGGTCAAGAATAACCACATCAAAACTAAGTTTCTTTCTTACAGCATATTTAAAATAGTTAAAAACATCTTCAACTATTATATCTTGTGCTTCATGATCAAGATGATTTACACTAAATTGTTCAACCGTCTTAGCCTTACTGCGATTTGCCAAATCAACACTTGTTGTTTTATCCGCACCACCTAATGCTGCAGCAACAGAGAACGCGCCTGTATATGAAAATGTATTAAGTACATGCTTTCCATTTGAATATTTATCGCGAATTGTTTTACGGACATCTCTTTGATCAAGGAAGACCCCCACCATCGCACCATCATTTAAATAAATCGCAAACTGAATGCCATTTTCCTTTACGATCAGTGGAAACTGCGCTCTTTCTCCTGAAACGAAATCATCGTCCTCGATATATGTACCTTTCACGTCAAACCGCTTTTTTTCGTAAATCCCCTTGACGTTAACTACATCTGTTAAGGCTTTTATTATTTGATCCTTAAATTGGTAAGCACCCTCACTATACCAACTTGTCACATAATAGCCCTCGAAATAATCAATTGTTAATCCACCAAATCCATCCCCTTCACCATTGAAAACACGAAATGCTGTTGTCTCAGAGTCATCAAAGAGAGATTTGCGATAGGCTACTGCAGAATTAATTTTCTCGATAAAGAAGCGTTGTTCAATCTCCTCGTTTGGATTTCTCGTTAACACCCAGCCGATTCCTTTATTTTGCTTCCCATAGTATCCTCTTGCTAGAAATTGATTTTTCTCGTCAATGAGGTCGATAATACTTCCCTCGTTTATAAGTACATCTGAATTAGTAATTGCATCTCGGTTAATAAGCGGAAATCCCGCTTTAAACTGCTTAATTGAATTTGGTTTTACTTTTATTCGTATTGACTTATTCATTTCATTCACCCATTCATTCTTATAAAATTTAAAACGTCGTCTTTTACCATCATACCCATTTTTGCTTAGGAAAGAAAATATAGAAAGGACGAAAAGGTCAGACCTCTTCAAAACCAATGTTAAGCTCCAGCGAATAAGCTGCCTAATGCTTGATCATGATTTAGAGGTCTGACCTTATAAACGATTCATTTAGGATGGATCTTACACCCACCACATTTCTGAAGGGGAATCATTAATTAAAACTTGTTTAAGATTAGTTACTGCTCGCTCAAAGCCTTCATCAATCGACATGATTGGATCTTCATGCTCAATACTTACAACATAATCGTAGTTGTATGTACGAAGGGCGCTCATGATGTCACTCCATTCAGTCAGACTATGACCACAACCAACAGATCTAAACGTCCAAGCTCTTGTTTGTACCTCTCCGTATGGTTGCATATCTGTTAATCCGTACATGTTTACATTGTCTTGATCAATATACGTGTCTTTTGCATGGAAATGATGGATTGCATTCGCTTTACCTAAAATCTTAATTGCGGCAACAGGATCAATTCCTTGCCACCATAGATGACTTGGGTCTAAGTTAGCGCCAATTGCATCACAAGTTGCTTCACGAAGTTTTAGAATTGTATGAGGTGTGTGCACCAAGAATCCTCCGTGTAATTCTAAACCAATTTTAACATGATGCTCTTCCGCATATTGGCCTACTTCTTTCCAATAAGGAATCAATTTTTCTTCCCATTGCCATTTTAAGACATCACCAAAGTCATTTGGCCAAGGTGTAACAGGCCAGTTCGGGTATTTTGCATCTTCATGATCACCAGCTGTTCCTGAAAATGTGTTAACAACTGGCACATTTAGCAATGAAGCTAGTTTAATTGTTTTTAATAATGTTTCTTGACAATCCTTAGCAAACTCTTTATCTGGAGAAATTGGATTTCCGTGACAACTAAAGGCACTTATGATCAAATCGCGCTCTTGTACTTTAGCTAAGTACTCACTACGCTTCTCTTCGCTTTCTAATAAAGCATCTAAATCACAATGTGTGTTTCCTGGATAACCACCTGTACCGATTTCAACTGCATGAAGACCAGAAGCTTTTACATGATCTAACATATCCTCAAAAGATTTATCGTTAAAAAGAACTGCAAATACACCCAATTTCATTGTTTTTCCTCCTCGTATTATCTTTTCTATTTATTAATTATCTTTTGGCTGTTTTCGGAAACTTTGTTGCTATTTGCAAAGTAGTGCGGTGTGGTTGATTTCCGCTCCAGTTGCTCATCTTAAGCGGGGAGGGCGGGTGGTGACCCGCCTTGGCGGTGATCCTCCTCGGCGTAAACGCCTGTGGGGTCTCACCTGTCCCGCTACTCCCGCAAGAGTCTCGCACATCCGCTCCAATCAACCTTAAATAGTTTTCTTTTAAAAAAACAACGATCTCTTAAAAAATAGAGCCTATCTTTTTAAGCAAATACTTTAGCAATTGTCTTCGTTTCATTTGATTTAAGTGCTGCAATGATTACGGCTAATGACTTCATGCCTTCCTCACCTGTAATGAGTGGTTCTGTATTGTTTAGAATAGATTCAACAAAATGATCGATTACGTGAGTCGTATTCTGACCGCCTTCATCATTTGACTGGATTTTCCCAAGCTCATAATTAACAACTTCTCCGTTTGTATATTGTGCAATTAATGAATAGTTTGGATTTTCTTCTAAACGAAGAATTGCCTTTTCTCCATAGATAATTGTTGAATTATCTTCTTTTGCTGTATAAGACCAACTAGCTGCAAGGGTTCCGATTATCCCACTTTCAGTTTTTAGCGCACAAACTGCCGTATCATCTACATCAGCAAACTCTTTCGCTGTCGTTTCGATAAATGCACCAACCTCAACAATTTCTTCTCCTAATAAGTAGCGGAGTAAATCAGTTTTGTGAACACCTAAATCACCCATTGCACCGATATATGCCTTATCCTTTTCAAAGAACCAGCTTTCTTTCCCATCAATGCTCCAACCTTCAGGACCAGGGTGACCAAATGCAGTTCGGAAACTATAAATCTTACCAACTTCGCCACTTTCAATTAATTGACGTGCCAATTGATGTGATCGAACA
Organism: Metabacillus sp. GQ13; assembly: GCF_059758525.1. Classification (NCBI taxonomy): domain Bacteria; kingdom Bacillati; phylum Bacillota; class Bacilli; order Caryophanales; family Bacillaceae; genus Metabacillus; species Metabacillus sp. GQ13. The sequence continues at coordinate 10,980 of NZ_JCAXET010000026.1, read as the reverse complement.
AAACGTTGGTTGTGAGCAATCATTAATTTCTTTTCATTTTTAGCTGCTGCTGCAATCATTGCATCTGCTTCTTCTTGAGAAGTAGCCATTGGCTTTTCACATAAAACATGTAAACCATTGTTTAATCCTTCAATTGATACAGGAGCATGTAAATAGTTTGGTAGACATACGCTAATTGCATCTACTTCACCACTATGGATTAATTCTTTATAGTCGGTATACGCTTTTACATTATATTTAGTTGCTACTTCGTTTACACGGTCCTCAACAATATCACATACTGCCACTAGCTCAACCTCTTTATTTCCTGCATATTCTGGAAGATGACGAAATTGTGCAATACTTCCACAACCGATAACACCAATTCTTAATTTTTCCATTTTATAATTCCTCCTAATGATGATCGTTTCTACTTATCTCTTTACTTATTTAATAATGACTAGAAAATTAGATTAATCGAAGCACTATTCCTTTTGTAAACTAAACTCATTTACTATCCATTACTTAGCTGAAATTGTTTCTAACGGTTTGGCATTTCCATAAATAGGGCGCTTACGGTCAACTGGCTTTACATAGTTGACAGCATTTTTAATGACTTGTTGCACTTGTTCATTATGATAAGTTGGATAAGTTTCATGACCTGGTCGGAAGTAAAAGATCTTACCGTTACCACGTTTAAATGTACAACCGCTTCGGAATATTTCTCCACCTTCAAACCAGCTTGTAAAGATCAATTCATCTGGTGCAGGAATATCAAAGTGTTCTCCATACATTTCTTCCTTTTCCAGTTCAATGTACTCACCGATACCTTCTGCAATTGGATGAGTTGGATCTACCACCCAAAGGCGTTCTCTATCATCCGCTTCACGCCATTTCAAATCACAGCTTGTACCCATTAGTGTTTTGAAAATCTTAGAAAAGTGGCCTGAGTGAAGGACGATAAGCCCCATTCCATCCAATACACGTTGTTGGACTTTGTTGACAATTTCATCTGAAACTTCATGGTGTGCAAGATGTCCCCACCAAACCAACACATCTGTGTTTTGTAAAACTTCATCTGTCAGTCCATGCTCGGGTTCATCTAACGTTGCTGTTCTTACTTCATTGTTGTCACTTTGTAAAAATTCAGCAATCGCGCCATGAATTCCTTGAGGATATATTTCACTTACAACTGGATTTTTCTTTTCATGTCGATTTTCATTCCATACAGTTACATTTGTCATCATTATCCATCCTAACTAGTAAATTTTGTTGTAATCTATTTGACAAGTAATTGATTGAATCTTTACTACTTCATCCTGAATTTTTTCAAAAACTCTAACTTTTAGTAGTTGACTCTCGAATGACTAGTTCAACAGGTAGCATAATTTGTCGTGGCTGTTTATCTTTCTTTTCTGTCACTTCAATTGCTGTTTCAGCAGCTACTGCACCTTTACGGAACACATCCTGACGTATTGTTGTTAAACTCGGTGATGAATACCTGCTAATCATTAAATCGTCAAAGCCGACAATTGAGATATCGTCTGGAATTCTTTTCCCATGATCCTTAAGCGATTTCATAATCCCTAATGCGGAAATATCTGATGAAGTAAAAATAGCTGTCATTTGTTGATTCTCAGCAATTCGCTTGCCAATTTTATAGCCATTTTCAAAGGAATTATACCTTCCCTCTATAATCATACTCGGACTAAATTCAATGTTTGCTTCAGATAATGCCCGTTTATACCCCATGAAACGTTGACCATCAACAGCACGATCAACTCTACCATTAGGAATAAACGTTATTTTTCGATGTCCTAACTCAGTTAGATGCTTTGTGGCTAAATATCCTCCATGTTCATCATCAATTCGAATGTTATGATAAAGGTTTGCCAAGTCTTCGAATGAATCGATAAATACAATGGGAGTAGACAGCGTTTTCATTTCTTCGAATACCTTGTGTGGAAATCTTCCTAGAACAAGAAGGACATCCAAATTACGTTTCATTACCCAGTTCTTACATTCCTCTGCCTTAGAGATACCTGAAATGAGAAAATCATAGCCTTTTTTCCGACATATGTATTCCACTCCGCTCACAAGCTCACTAATGTAGTGATTTTCTTTAAACAATGGTGCTAAAGAATCCTCTACTAGTGGCATAATAATGCCAAGCATTTTGGATTTTCTCTTTGACAGACTGATAGCTGTGAAATCTGGTTGATAATTTAATTCTTCAATTGCAGATAAAACTCTCTCTTTTGTTTCTTCTGATACCTTATTTACTCCGTTAAGAACATAAGATACTGTTGCAGATGAAACGCCAGCAAGTTTAGCTACGTCTCGTATTGTTATTCTCTGGTTCATTTTACCTCCGGTTAAGCGGTTAACTAACTTAAACACATTATATAATAGCCATCATAGAAGTTCAACGACTAATTTTGTAGAATGCTGTCTTTTAATTGAGTTTATTTCTAACTATTTGTTGGTTTGATTGCAACTTTATGAAGTTTAGGCTACTCTAAATAAGGAAATAGTGAAACTATCTGAATGGAGGAATACCATGAACGGACAAGAAAGAAAACATATTTCTGCAGGAATACTTGTTAGAATTGTTCTAAAACAGGATCAAAAATCTGGAAAATTAACAGAAGGAACGGTAAAAGATATTCTAACTAACTCTAGCTCTCATCCCCACGGTATTAAAGTGCGCTTAACAGATGGACAAGTAGGTAGAGTGAAGGAAATTCTAAAGTAGAGATACTTTTGAATTTCCTTTCAGCTAATTGTGAAAATAACTTTTCATCTTCAACTACTAGGTAAAGCTTTTTAAATCTCCTCCTAGCTCTACTGGAACACGTAAACCTAGGTATTCTAATTTATCTCCACCTAAAGGGATAATTCCACTCATTTCTATAGGAAGAAGTACTTGTTCTTTACCATTGCCTTTTCTTCTTCGGGTCATCTTACCAAATCAAGTTCATAACCTAGCCAAGGTGGGCCTTAACTACTTCGCTTGACAACTTTCTCTAATAACCAATTCTGTACTCAATACTGCCTTTAACGGAATCGTCCGACCCTGTATTCGATCATACAATAACTTTACTGCTGTTTTCCCCATTTCATTTGTTGGGATTTTCACGGTTGAAAGCGGAGGATTTAAAAATTCAGCTGCCTCAATATCATTAAAGCTAATAATGGAAATATCCTGTGGAACATTGATTCCAGATTCATGAAGTGCTCGCATAGCCCCGATGGCCATCGGATCTGATCCAACAACAAATGCTGAGGGTAAGTTCCCATTCCCTATAGCTTGCTTCATCAATTGATACCCACCATTTGCACCCCAATCTCCAATATAAACATGCTCCGATTTTAAGAGTCTCTCTTTACGCATGACAGTCTCAAACGCCAGTTTCCTAATATCCTCAACTTCTTTCGTTGATCGGTAATCTTGAATACTAGTAAAACGATCATTCCCGCCTATGTATCCAATTTCAGTATGATTTAACTGGATTAAATAATTGAGAACATCCTCTGTCGCGCGATCTAAACTAGACGCGACAACATCATATTCCCCTGTTTCTGGTAAATGGTTCAAAAAAACAATGTGTTTATCCTGTAAATAAAGCTCTTTTATTGAAGATGGATCTATAGCACCAATTATTATTATTCCATCTAACTCCTTGAGTACGGATAGAGAAGCTTCATTACCAGGTCTGATTACCTTTTTAATTCTTAAAGGAAGTTTTTCACAGGCCATCTCTACACCACCTCGAATTGACATAAAATATGGGTCATGAACCTCTCCCTCTTGAGTTACCTCAGATATAATCCCAATATTGTATATGTCCATTTCTTTTTTATGGGCTTTTTTCTTCGAACGCCGATAATTCAGTGATTGTGCAGCATCTAACACTCTTTTTCTAGTTTCTTCCCCCACGGATAATGTTTCGTCATCATTCAAAATCCTTGAAACGGTCGCTGACGAAACTCCTGCCAAAGTTGCTATATCTTTTATCGTTGCCATCATTATCACCATACTTTTTAGCTTTTTAGTAAAGTTTACCTAACCTTTTCCTCACTACCTTAATATAACAAATAGCATCCGCTTACAAAAGTCCTTATACTTGACTGCAATTTAAAACCCTTTCGTTATGTTTAGTAAATTGATTCTATTTACCTTTATTCTTAGCTGTCTGACCACCCTTTTCCTCGCTTCTTTTTCGCTTATGAACAAAAAAGAGAGACTTATCACATAAAGGATTAACCTCACTTAAACCTAAGCAGTCAGACCTTTATATAAGAAGTCTCTTACTATTATTTTATGCTTATCTAAGAAATCGCTGTTTTCGTAAAGATTGTGCTTTTCCATACAAAGTATGAATTACACGTTTTAAGGATATCTTCGTGCTCTTTTCACTAATTCAATCTAATATCCCTATTAAGATAGCTTCAATTAGTACTAGAACAACAAACATTTAGAAAAGAGCCTAAGAAATAGATTTTAGTTTGTTTGACTTACCTGTATAACTTAATACGATCCCTAAGACTACGCCAACAATAGCTGGAACAATCCAATCTAATCCCATTGATGAAAACGGGAGAATTTCTCTAACTGATTGCACTGGACCCAAATCAAGACCGAATGCATTTAGTCCGCCAATTACAGCAAAGACGCCTGTCAATAAAAGCGTACTTCCGTATACTCTTTTAGGGTTTTTAAAATAGCGATTAAAGAAAGTTAAGGCAATTAATACAATTGTTAAAGGATAAGCTGTGACTAAAAAGGGTACTGAAAACTTTAAGATTTGATTTAATCCAAGATTAGATAGTGTGAAGCCTACCAATGTAACAACTAATACAACTGTTTTGTAATTGAGCTTTGTGACCAGATTCGAAAAGTATTGCCCACAGGCAGTTGTTAATCCTACCACCGTTGTAAAACATGCTAATGTAAAAATAATACCAAGCAGTGTTTTACCACTTTGCCCAAATAAAACTGTTGAGGTAGCTGAAAGAATATCTGTGCCATTTACAAACGAGCCATTGGTAGCCATTTTTCCACCAATTAACCCTAGACTGATATAAACAAAGGATAATAACGCACCTGCGATTAAGCCCGCCTTTAAAGTATACCTTGTTAGCTGCCTTCTTTCTGTTATCCCTCTTTGTTGAATCGAGGTGAGAATAACAATACCAAATGCTAAGGCCGCGAGAGCATCCATGGTATTATAGCCTTCAATAAAACCCTTTGAAAAAGCACCCGATTGATATTGAGCTGATGGAGCTTGTAATGGGGCATCAAGCATGATAAAACCAACGACACATAAGGCGATTATTGATATTAAAAGGATTGGAGTTATCCAACGACTCATGTATCTTTCCATTTTTTCTGGATTTAAACTAACGACATAAACGAGTGCAAAAAACACAAATGTAAATAATAACAAGACGAAGGAAGAATGAACAGTCTCATTTAAAAACGGTTTAATCCCCATTTCATATGCAACATTTGCATTACGGGGTATAGCTAAGAATGGCCCGATAGATAAGTAAATAACCACCATAAAGACTGTACTGAATATAGGATGAACCCTATTCCCAATCGTCTGAACTCCACCTTTTACAAGCGAGACTGCATACAAGACAGCAAATGGCAGTCCAACTCCAGTGGCAATAAATCCTAGCATTGCAGCCCAAAAGGATGTTCCTGATTCCGCTCCTAAAAATGGTGGAAAGATTAGGTTTCCTGCTCCAAAAAACATCGAAAATAGCATAAGTCCAATTAATAATGTATCTAGTTTTCTCAATATATACCCTCCTGACATTTCTTCTAAAATAAAGACTTTCTCTCATATAGCATTACCTTTAGTGATGATTTAAAGAGGTAGTCCTCGGCAACTCACATGTAGAAATGTTTCTACTAAAAAAACTCATCCCTTGTATAGGGACGAGTTTTTACTCAAGTTACCACCCTTTGTTTCTTAACGACCAACTATGAAAAATCGACAATCCCAGCCTTTAGATGCCGTTTCATTTACTCATTCTTACCTTTGTATATTTAATTATCCTAAGATAATTTATCAAAGAGGAAAAAGACTGTCAATATATATTGGATGTTAACTCAATAATAGTTATTTCTGCATTGCCATTTGTGCATTCAATATTATACCTAATAAAAAACAATTTATGGGATTGACTTCCATTTTGTATTAGTGTACTATCCAATTAGTACACTAATACAAGGGAGATTACTTATGAATCCTATACAAGGTTTATTGAAGAAGGATTATCGAATTTCAAAGTGGATGTTTTTAACGTCTTTAGTTGTTTTTTTGCTTTTTATGGCCTTTGGCTTTGGGCTTTCAACTTATTTCAAACAACAAGCCGGTACATTGCCAATTTTTATCGTTTCGGCATTTATCATGATCTTTTTCGCACCGATTATGATGCTTTCTATGTTAAGAATAGAAGCGAAAAATCAGCTTTGGCTTTATAGCCCTCGTTCAAGTTTAACCCTGATCCTATCTAAATTTGCGGTTATCATTTCCTACCAGCTTGTCATTCAAATTCTCTTGACCCTTTACGCTGCAATCAGTATGTATCTATTTGGTAGCAGTGCCTATGAACAGATTGAGATTGGTATTTTCATTCAAGCTTTAAGTGCTCTTAACTTATGTTTATTACTAACAGGAATTGCACTTAGTTGCTGGGCTACCTTTTATTGGGCTGTTTATCATTCATTAACCAGATATCCAAAAGTTAAACCCTTCCGATGGTGGATTATCATTCTCATGTTTTTTGCTTATAACCTCTTGGAAACATTCTTGCTAAAAATCGATAGTCTTTATGCGTTCATGATGCGTTATCAAATCAAAGATGTCTTCCCTATCCCTTTCTTAGAATATGAAAATGAGAATTGGAGTGTTTCATTTTCAGCTATGGAATCAATACCGATTGCACCACTTATCTATTATGCATGTTTATCTATTACCCTCGTAATAGTAGCAGCTAGATTACTTGAGCGGAAAGTAGAGGTGTAAGATGTGACTGAACAATTCCAATCATCGAAGCCTATATATATGCAGATTGTCGACAAGATTGTTGTTGAGATTATTAATGGAAAACAACAGCATGGTGATAAATTGCCATCTGTGCGAGAAATGGCTGTACAAATGGGAGTAAACCCAAACACGATTCAAAGAACGTATAGTGAATTGGAAAGGATGGGTATTGTGGAAACGAGAAGAGGACAAGGAACATTTGTTGTAGAAAATCAAGAGTTACTAAATGACATAAAGGGTTCAATACAAGCAGAGATTATCAAAGACTTTGTTAAGCAAATGAACGAAATGGGTGTGTCAAAGGAACATATGATTCGTTATCTTCAGGATTATCTTGAGGGGGGAAAATAAGATGTCTATCCAATTAATTGACGTTGAGAAAAGCTATGGCAACTTACAAGCAGTAAAGAAAGCAAATATTACCTTCGAAAAGGGGAAAATTTACGGACTACTTGGTCCAAATGGCAGTGGAAAGTCAACAATCTTAAAACTCATAACTGGTTTGTGTTTTCCAACTAGTGGATTGATAAAGGTGAATAATCAAGAAGTGACCAGAAAAACCTGTCAAACTGTTGCCTATTTAACTGAACTAGATATGTTTTATGATACGTTCACAGTTAAAGAAACAATTGATTATGTCGCAAGTCAATTTTCTGATTTTAATTATCAGAAGGCAGAAAAATTAGTCATAGAGATGAAATTAGATCCTACTAAAAAGGTGAAATCATTATCAAAGGGAAATCGAGGACGTTTAAAACTAGTGACAACACTAGCTAGAGACACCAATGTGATCCTGCTTGACGAACCCTTTTCTGGTTTAGATCCAATGGTTAGGGATTCTATCGTCAAAAGCCTGCTTCAATATCTCGATTTTGAGAATCAAGTATTGCTTATCGCTACACACGAAATTCAAGAAATTGAACCACTTCTTGATGAAGCCATTGCTATCTACTATGGAACGATTATTGGCCATGAAAATGTTGAAGCTTTACGTGAAGAACAAGGTCTCTCTGTTCTGAATTGGTTTAAACAAATAGTAATGAAAGTTGAGGATGGCATATAAATGGAGAATATATTAACACTAAATCAAGTATCAAAAACAATTAAAGGGAAAAAGATCATCAATAATTTAAGCTTTTCTGTAAAAAAGGGAGAAGTATTCGGATTTTTAGGCCCCAATGGTGCTGGAAAAACAACAACCATCAGAATGATTGTCGGTTTAATGGAAATTGGTGAAGGAGATATCACTGTTTGTGGAAAAAGTATAAAAGAGGATTTCGAGGGAGCTGTTCATCACATCGGTGCAATTGTTGAAAATCCTGAAATGTATAAATTCCTAACAGGTTATCAAAATCTTATGCAATACGCACGAATGCACCAAGGAATTACCAAGAACAAAGTGAATGAAGTTGTCGATCTGGTTCGTTTAACGGAGAACATTCATAATAAAGTCAGAACTTATTCGTTAGGTATGAGACAGCGCCTGGGCCTAGCACAATGCTTATTACATGATCCTAAACTATTAATTTTGGATGAACCAACAAATGGCTTAGATCCAGCTGGTATTCGAGAAATACGTGATCACCTTAAAATGTTAACTGCAAAAGGAATGAGTGTGATTGTATCTAGCCACTTACTTTCTGAAATGGAAATGATGTGCGACCGTATAGCCATTATCCAAAAAGGTGAACTTACAGCAATTCAAAGTATCCACGAAATGGTAGATGATAACCAATTACTCTATCAATTTGAGACAGGTACACTCGGTAGCACAGCTAAATGGCTGCAACAGGAATGGAATGCAACCACCCTTCCTACAGGGTTTACCATCCAAGCAAGCAAGGAAAAGATTCCATTGTTAATAAAACAACTAATTGAAGAAGATATTTTAATTTACTCTGCAAAACATGTTTCAAAAACACTAGAAGACCGATTCCTTGAAATAACCGAACAAGGGGGTAAACAAATTGTTTAAACTAATAATAAATGAATGGCTAAAAATTTTCAAAAGACCTGGTTCGTTCGTAATGATTGGATTATTGGCATTATTCATCTTAGGTTTAGGTGCGTTTACCAAATATGATGAGATGAAAAATCCACCACAAGACTACCCCGAATGGAAACAAGAATTAGAGAATCTGATAACTTCTGATCGAGAAGCCTTAGAAGAAGCTGGAGATCATAATTCGAATCTAAAAATGTACTATGAAAGAGAAATTGCACTGAATGAATATAGAATTCAACAAGATATTTCGCCACAAACAGAGAACAATATTTGGTCGTTTGTTGAGAAAGCTCGACCAATAATAGACTTTGCTGGAATTTTTACGATCATTATCGCAGCAGGTACGATTGCATCAGAATTTTCATGGGGAACTGTAAAATTACTGCTCATTCGACCAATAAGCCGCTCAAAGATATTGTTGTCAAAATATCTAACAGTCCTATTATTCGGCCTTCTGCAATTGGTGTTCATCTATGCCCTTTCAGCAATAGTCGGCCTACTATTGTTTGGTTTACCTTCTAGTGAACTTTCAAATCTGATTTTTACAAATGGAGAAGTTTTAGAACAAAATATTGTCTTTTATACAGTCAGTCAATATTTGCTTGCAACCGTTGATATAGTCATGGTTACGACACTGGCATTTATGGTTTCAGCTGTATTTCGTAACGCTTCACTTGCCATCGGATTATCATTATTTCTATTATTTATGGGTAATACGGTCATGATGTTACTTGCAGGCCGCTTTGAATGGACAAAGTACTTTTTATTCGCTAACACTGACTTGACCGTCTACTTTGACGGAGTTCCACCTATTGAAGGAATGACTCTTACCTTTTCGATCATCATGCTAATAGTCTACTTTATCATTTTTCACCTACTTGCCTTTTCAGTATTTAGAAAAAGAGATATTACAGCTTAATTGATAAGTAGATATGAGATTAGATTCATTTTCACATGAATTAGGGAAACTAATTAAAAGCTCTAGTAAAATAATCCTGATGAAAGGATCTTCTAAATTTGAAGATCCTATTTCACATGGCCGATAAGGGATTTGATGTATCTAGTTTTGTATAGAGTACACATTTGGTTCTGTGAATTAAGGAATACAAAAAGACAACTATTTATTTTAGTGGAACTTTAGTCAAAGTCATTCGTAATGTTATTTAAAGATTTTGATAGTTGGAGGTGATCAGTTGGAAGTAAATCCACAAACGTCTCATAGTATTGAAGTAGTTACCAAGAAAGAAATTAGTATAAGGAAAGTGCTAAACATTTATGGAGCCTTTACTTTTCTTGGGTTATTAGTGTCCATTTATACTGTTCCACTAACGATTAGTGGAGATATGGAATTTATTCGTCATGAAATGGAACCTAAGTATATAAAGGAGTTATTATTATTCGTCCTTGTAAGTGCTTTTCCTTACTACTTTTTAGTGAATATATACTTCATAGGGCATTTATGGAGAAAAGTGTTTTTTGCAACGTTAATTCTTCTTTTCAGTTTTAGTATTTTTATTATTTATTATCTCCTTCACTATCCAACACCTCACTAGAAAAGAACATATCAAAACAACAAAAGGCCCACTCAATAATGATGAGGAGGCCTTTTGTTTATATTTATCATAAATCAAGGCTGATTTCGCAAAGATTGATTTTTGTAGAAAGTACAATTATACGTAACTAGACTTGCTTGATGATGGGTTTCATTTTTAGGTAAACTTTGCTTGTTCAACATTTTTGTTGTGAACTAAGGTTAAGATATTGGCTTTTTCTTTGGTGATGGATTCCTTTAATAGGTAAAGATCCTAGTGCCGCTTGTACAGTGAACTTGATTTTGAAATAAGTTAACTCATTTCGTGGATTACATTGTCTGTTTTTTTAAAATGGATTCCATTAATAGGTAAAAATCCTAGTGCCGATTTTTACTTGGTT
>NZ_JCAXET010000025.1:0-47282 GCF_059758525.1 Metabacillus sp. GQ13 | reverse complement strand
TCCCGGTACAATACCGGGGTCATTTATTAGTTGCATAGGTATAGGTGCTTTTTTAAACTGTCCGTAAAATGGGGCACAGTTCATTTAAGGAACTTCTTTTTATTAATACTAAAACTTCTTGAACCTACGACCACTTCCCTGTCAAGGTCTACTTATAGATTATTTACCGTTACCTCTTGTTACCGATAGTATCTACAAATTCCCTATTCATAAAGGATTTGTGGACATTTTAAGTTATAAGTATTCTCCAATATCCAATATTTTTCTTCAGTTTTTTGCCAATCGGATGCCACAGGATCCCTTTTATATATTACCACTATAACACCTTAAAAGAGGAATGGTTGACGTTTTGCCTATTGCATATGAACAATTTAAAATACGTATGAGAGGACTAAAATCAGTTTTTGTCTTGGTCGCGTATGAAAATGCTAAGGAGATAATAGAAGAATCGATGAAAACATCAAAAGATCAAGATTCTACTTCCGGAATGTATCACTCTTGTTCTGATGTTAAGTATCAAACACTTGCTGAAGTTCATCTTGCATCTGGTAAGGATCTGAGTTTCACTATTATCGAGGAAATTACTGCTTCTGAAATAAATCAAAGTTGTTGAACTAACTATTCATGGTGATTTTGTTATGGTATCGTATCTGTATTGTCTACCGGTATAGTGTATATTCAAAATGCTCTTATCATTGATAAGAATGATGCACTATATGTTTAATTCAATAGTTCTACACAATAACAATGGCAAAATTTCTTTCAAAAAGAATGGTAATATTTTCGCTAATAAAACTCATGCTTTCAATGGTCACGATAAGTGGGATACTACTATTAAGTCAGTTAAGGTTAATCCTATTATTGCATCGTTTCAACAACAAAAAAATCGTACACAGGGGCAATCCAAATGTACGATCGGGGAGTGAATTTCCAGCTTTAGTTAATAACAGTTATAAGGAAATATAACCCTGCTTAATCGAAACAGAAACTGCCTCCGATCTTGAATCAACATTCAATTTATTATAGATGTTCGTTAAATGTGCCTTAACTGTACGTTCAGCAATTCCCATATCAAATGCAATTTCTTTATTTCGGTAGCCTTTCGATACAGCTCGTATGATAAATAACTCTTTTTCCGTTAAAATTGACTGCTTATACTTATCGTTATCATCCTTTTTCTCACCTTTTTCTTTCATATTTAAAATTTTCATCATGATTTCTGGCTTAAGCAGAGTATCTCCTCTTAGTGCAGACTCGATTGTACGAAATAAATCATCTCTACTCGTATCTTTTAATAAATAACCTTTTGCACCTAATTGGATGCCTTTTAACATTAATTCATCTTCATTGTAGGTAGTAAGGATTATGACTGGAATGTTAATCTGTTCTTGATTAAGATGTTGAATTGTTTCTAGTCCACTCATAACAGGCATATTTAAGTCTAACAGAATAACATCTACACTATTTATTTCAAGAAGCTCAATCGCTTCTTGACCATTTCCTGCTTCACCAATGACTTTAAAGGATTCATTTGTTTCTAAAATCAACTTTAGCCCTTCCCTTACAACTAAATGGTCATCAACAATCAGGATATTCTTTTTCAACCTTCTCACCTTCCATACCAAGTGGAATTTTCACCATTACACTAGTTCCTCTATTTAAGTCACTCCTAATCTTGATGTTACCATTTAATAATCGCACCCGTTCATTGATACCAATTATCCCATAATGTCCCTTTTGCGTTCCAATTATTTTTGTATTGAATCCAATACCATTATCGGTTATATGAATAACAATTTTTTTGTTTTCAATAAATATTGTAACATTAACTTTTGTTGCCTGTGCATGCTTCGTAATATTCGTTAATCCTTCACTTATCATATACATGACATTTTGATTTACCTTTTCAGGGAGTTCTGGAATCACTTCTACGGTTGTTTTTACTTGGATTGATGTTGTTTTTATGAACTCTCTAATTTCTTCCTCGATATTTTTAACGAAGCTTACATTAGATATAGATCTTAAATCATCAATTGCTTCCCTTGCCTCTTTAAGTGCAATTCTAGCTTGATGCATAGATTCTTTGACAATTTGACTTGAACGTTCCCTGTTTCCATGCTGAATGTGTACATCGATAGCTTCTAGCTTCATAATAAGCCCCACAAGGCCTTGTGCTAATGTATCATGCAAATCTCGCGCAAGTCGTTTTCTTTCGTTTACGATTGTGAGCTCCTCTATTTTTTGATTAGCTGCTTCTAACTTTTTAATATAATACTGCATGTTAGCCCAAGCATTCGCTTGTTTCACATAAAGGATCGAATAAAAGGCTGAAATCGCAATAATGAAAAACAGAATCGGAATGTAAAAAGGTATCTTCTTGATCCCATAATTAATTGAAACAACAAAGGTGTACGGTAAATATAAAAGTATAACGGCTATAAGAACCTTAAAAGAGTTTTCAAAAAAATGAATACTTTCTGCAATTAAGATTGGTAATAATCCTATAAGAACAATTGGTGAGCCATGTGGCATGATAAATGCTGAAATAAAAATGATCGTACATTGTAGAAAAAAATAAAAGGATGAATACTTAAGTTTAAATTGGTACGTCAATTTATATAATATTACGTGTAAGATCATTAATACAGTAAATATATTTGCTTGAGCATATAGAGTTTCTTCTAAGAATTGCAATACTATAGTGCCTACATAAACTAGGGTTACCCAAAATATCATTCTATTCTTATAAATAGAATGATTGTTAACCTTGTTATTATAATCAAGAGATACCTTTCTTTTAAACATATCTATTCACCTCCTTTTACTCAAACGAATACAAATAAATAGAAAAACATGGTTTATTGCCTATTCCTTTTGGAGGGAAGGCATTACTTTTTTATACTTTCTTAAGTAAAACTGTCTGATATTATTAAAAAGATGACACTGTATATACAGAAATCATCTTAGAAAAGTCACCATTTAGATTACCTTTTTTATAAGTGTTCAATTCACACCAGTATTTTACATCTTCGATTCATTCTTTATGTTCATCCTGTAAATGATTATTTAGAGTGTTAGTATTAATTAATAAGCAGTCCAACCACCGTCAACTGTAACTGTTGTAGCATTAACAAAACTAGAGTCATCAGAAGCTAAGAATAAAGCTACCTTTGCAATTTCCTCTGGTTGTCCTAAACGTGGGTTAGTCGCCATCCCCGGTCTAGATCTTTCCATACCAAATTGACTAACATTCGTCAATGTAGCAGCTATATTTGTTTCCACACTTCCTGGTGCAATCGCATTACATCGGACTCCACTTTTCGCATACATAAATCCAGTATTCTTTGTGAAACCAACAACCGCATGTTTTGAGGCGGTATATGCTGCACCAGCACGTGCTCCCTGAAGTCCGCCATTTGATGCAATATTAACAATAACACCTCGTTTCTTCTCTAAAAAGATAGGTAATACCTTTCTAGTTGTGCGCATGACACCTGTAGTATTAATAGCAAATACTCTTTCCCACATTTCATCCTCAATTTCGCCAGCAGGGATAAAATTATCCATAATACCAGCATTATTAACTAAAATGTCGACTGTATTGAATGTTTCAATACAGTTGTCTATAAGATTTTGAACATCCTTTTCATTTGCAACGTTAGCTAAAACTGCTACCGCTTCTCCACCATTTGATTTAATTTCTTCCACCGTAGCATTTGCTGAATCTTCATTAATATCTGAAACTACTACTTTAGCACCTTCTTGGGCATAAACTATCGCAATCGCTTTTCCCATTCCTGATCCTGCTCCTGTTACAACTGCTATTTTGTCTTTAAGTTTCATTTACGACACCTCATTAATTAGATTTTTGGTATTTTTCTAAAACATGAATCTTGTATATGAATATTCTATCAAGAATGGCTAATTTATATATCGTACTTTCGGGCAATTCACCTATGTACAATGAGGCAAATCTACTGATTTAAGCGTGCTGGATAATGTTTGTTTTATTAATTAAAGATAAAAATAACCCGAATATGATCCCCATATTCGGGCTGAATAAATCATTATGATTTAGATTATTTTTCACAATAAATCTATTATTTGTACACGTTTAAAGGTAAATGTACTAAAGATTGACCTGGAGCAGATTCAGTTAGATTCTCTTCTAAGTTAAAGGATTCAACAGGTTCTATACGTGAAAACTTTTGTAAAAATGTTTTTAAGGCAATATTCAATTCTAATCTAGCAAGCGGCGCTCCTAGACAAAAATGTGGGCCATTACCAAAAGCTAAATGTTTTTTATTATTTGGTCGATGTATATTTAATTCAAATGGATTTTCGAACATTTCTTCATCCATATTTGCCGCACTCATCCATGCAATCACTACATCACCTTTTTTCAGTTCCACACCTAAAATATTATTGTCCTGTTTTACGAAGCGTTCTCTTTTCGATATATTGAATCGATAACGAAGCATTTCTTCCACAGCCTTTGGAACAAGTTCCAGATCGTTTCTTAATTGCTCGTATAAGGTTGTATCATCATATAATAGAGAATAAAACATGCTTGAGATCATATGACCAGTTGTTTCAATCCCAGCTCCTAGTAAAAGCATCGTTGTTCGAACAATCTCATCATCAGTAAATCTTTCACCATCTAACTCAACTTTTATCAAATCCGAAATAATATCATCAGCTGGATTTGAGTGTTTTTGAATAACAATAGGATATAGGTATTCAAAATATTCTCGAGCAGCGGTCTGTTTTTTCTCATCAATTTCTTGTTCTTTTCCTTTTGTATAAGGTTGAAAAAGAACGTCAACCCATCTTTTATACCTAAGACTATCCGTTGAAGGAACTCCAATCAAGTCAGCCATTACCATTGTTGGAAAGAGTCCTGAGAATTGCCGAACAATATCGACAGTGCTGTTTGCCTCCATGTCATGCACAAGTTTATTGGCAATTTCCTGGATTCGAGGCTCCCAGCTTTTTAAGCTACGAGGAGTAAATGCTGCCGACAATAGGGAACGAGATTTTTGATGTTTGGGTGGATCGCTCCCAGCAATATTCATTTTTTCTGGGATCTCACCTTCTTTATTATTCGCGCCTACAGCAACTGTTGATCTATTCCCTACACTTGAAAAGAATTCATGTTTACTCAAGACCTGTTTGACATCTTTATATCTAAAAACATTCCATGTATCTGTTTCTTTATTGTAGTATATTGGATCATTTACTAGCATTTTCTTAAACCAATCCATTGGACAAAACTCTTCGGATCTAGATTGAAATTTTGTGATTTTTTGCATATCTATTATTTCTTTATTCATTATGTCAACCTCCTAGAATATTTGCCTCTTTTATTTCTTTATATATTGTAAGATATATATTTATAACTATTCTCCATGTGTGAAGGGACGATCTGATACTTTAACGGAATCAGTCGGACAATCCTCAAAAGCATCGTCCATTTCATCCCACAGTTCCTCAGATACTTCGCATGTACCTTGATTACCATCTAACATGACAAAGGCGATTCCTTCATCATCAAAATCATAAATATCAGGTGCAGCTGCTCCACAAGCACCACAGGCAATACATGTTTCTTGATTGACAAATGTATACTTTGTAGTCATTTTTACCTCCTATAATTAAATTAATTCTTTCACACCAATGAATTGTCTTTCGTATCATTTATTTTTTGTTTACATAGGAACGAATATCGATTTGAATTTAATGAGAACTCCAACCACCATCTATAATTAACTCTTCACCTGTAACAAATTTTGATTCGTCAGAAGCTAAATATAAATAAGCATAGGCAATATCATTTTCCTCCCCTGCATGTGGAGGTAATGGAATGGTATTAGTAAATGCTTGACCAAGTTGTTCTTGAGAAGTTACACCATATTTTTTTGCTGCACCCGTTAAGATAGCACCTGGATAAACAGAATTCACACGAATATTATTTTCAGCAAAATTGATTGCAGCATGTTTTGTCAGAGAGCGAACGCCCCCTTTAGCTGCACTGTATGCTGCGGCTCCACCGTCGCATCCTCCAACGATTGCTGCTAATGAAACACAGTTCACAATTGAACCTAGATTACTTTTCTGCATATAAGGAATAACTGTTTTCATACCTAACCATACAGATGTAAGGTTTAATGCTATAGCTTTATTCCAGCCTTCTAAATCTTCCTCTAGTAGACCTTTATGAACTGACACGCCTGCATTGTTAATTAATATATCAATTTTGCCTAAAGTCTGTTGAGTCTGTTCACTCACTTTTTTCCATTGCTCCTCAGAAGTAACATCTAATTCAAGGGCAAGGATGTTCCCCTGTTGGTTGGAGAATTCCTCTTTTAATTTTGCAGCTGCAATGTCAGTAGCTACTAATTTCGCTCCCTCTTTTGCAAATAGTTTTGTCGCAGCTAAGCCCATACCACTAGCTGCACCTGTAATAATGGCAACTTTGTTATCTAAACGTCCCATGATAGAGCCTCCCTATTTTTTATTATTGAAAAATTCCTAGTAAACGATTTATAGAGGCAAGTCAGGCATTAGGAACTTGCTTGCCCTCTGTTAAATATCCAATTAAGGAACTACATAACTTACTTCCATTAGATTAATATTAATTAAACCACCAACAGAAATCTCCCACTTAAAAAGAAACTGGAAGAGAGGATAGACCTTGAGCAGCCAGCTTAAATTTCCAGCTGACATTCTCCCGTGGGATGCTAAGTTGCAAATTTGGCATGCGCTTTAGTAGGGTGGTAAACGCAATATCTCCCTCCACACGAGCAAGAGGTGCACCTAAACACAAATGAACGCCTTGTCCAAATGCGAGATGACGTTTGATTTTGCGCGTAATGTCCAACTCTTCTGATTTTGTAAAATGTTCCTCATCCCGATTCGCTGATTTCAATAAGGGAAAAATCATATCTCCTTTTTTAAGGAATTGCCCACCAAGCTCAAGATCCTTTAAAGCATAACGCGGACCAGCGGTTGTGGAGGGGCCGTTAAAACGCAACAATTCTTCAACTGCAGATGGAATTAAGCTGTGGTCAGTCTTAAGCATTTCCAATTGTTCCGGGTGATCCAGCAACATTAAGGTGCCGATAGAAATCAAAGTTGAAGTGGTTTCGTGCCCGGCAAAAATCAATAACTGTATCATTGAAATGAGCTCTTTTTCATCAAGTCGATCTCCTTGCTCTTCAATGGAGATTAATTGGCTGATTAAATCATCAGAAGGCTGCTTACGTTTGTGTGCTACAAGCTGTTTAATGTAGTCACCAAATCCTTTCAGGTTTTCAGCTGCCTTTGGGTCAACAGTTCCCAAACCAAGACCGTTTGCGATCCCCTCTGACCACTCATGTATCTTTGAATGATCTGATTTAGGGACACCGATCATGTCAGAAATAACATTGATTGGTAAGAGATTGGCATAGTCTTTAACAAGATCCATCTCTCCTTGGTCTTGTACCTGATCAAGCAATTCATCCGCTAATTTTTGGACACGTGGGCGTAAGCTTTCCATATACCTTGGCGTGAAAGCTTTGGATACTAGTGTACGGAGCCGTCTATGATCAGGCTCATCAATAGCGTTTAAGGAATTAGATAGAAATAGATTAGAACTGGATGAATCAGAGTTACCTGTCAAAGATTCCTTAATGTTACTGTTCTTATCAATGGACTTAGGGTCAACGCAAAAATGCTCTTGATCTTTTAGTACCTTCATCGCCTCATCAAGATGTGTAACAGCCCAAGCTTGATTATTTGATTCCCCCATTGGAAACGGGAGTCGTACCACTGATCCTATTTCCCTATTCTGTGCAAATATTTGAAATGCGTTTTCTCCGTTCCTTCCACTTAGTACTCCTAATATTCCTTGTTCTGGTGCTATTTGATCTGAATGATTCATGAATAAACCTTCCTTTCTCAAAATGGAATTTATAAAGGGTTTGATATGTTTTTAATAAATAATTTCAACCGTTTCTTCAACCATGCATCTACTCCATACGTACTACAATTGATGGAAGAATCTTCTTCACTTACACCAATGATTTATCCTTCTTTTCCATTAAGCTTGTGCTGTGCAATGGTTGGACTTTTGCTGATGGTTCAATATAAACCTTTGCGTTACTTACAGCTGTCGCAGCTTCTCCAAAACCTGTTGCAATGAGCTTTATTTTTCCATCATACGTACAAATATCACCTGCAGCGTAGATTCCTTCAATATTTGTTTCCTGCTTCGAGTTCACAACAATCGAGTTTCCTTCGATATCAAGATCCCAGCCTTTGATAGGTCCTAGTGACGAAACAAATCCATAATTGATGATCACATCGTTTGCCTCAATCACTTTTTCGCTATCTCCTTTTGCTTCTTTAAGAATGACTTTTTCTAAAGATCTCTTTCCTTCTAAACTAACCGGTACATAAGGAGTAAGAATCTCCACTTTTGATTTTTCAAGAAGAGCCACACTATGCTCGTGTGCACGGAATTTATCACGTCGATGTACAAGTGTAACTTTTTCTGCAATCGGCTCCAGCATTAAGGACCAATCAACCGCTGAATCTCCCCCTCCAAAAACAACGACTTTTCTATTGGAGAATTTACTTAAATCATTTATAAAGTAATGAACATTCAAATCCTCCAGATTTTTCGGTACATCTATAGCCAATTTTCTTGGCTGAAACGCACCGTTTCCTGCTGTAATAATGATTGATTTTGAAAGGTGTATTCCTGTATCAGTATGAATGGTAAACACCCCATTAACCTTTTCGATCTGCTGAACTGATTGCCCAAAACATAGCTCTGTTTGTTCTTTAAATAGATTCATTTGTTCCTGTAAATTGTCTATGAGTTCTTGAGCTCGTACTTTGGGAAATCCTGCAATATCGTAAATGTATTTCTCAGGATATAAAGCAGAAAGCTGCCCGCCAAGCTGTGGGAGACTTTCAATAATCTTTACTGATGCCTGCCTCATGCCTGCATAAAAAGCAGTAAACATTCCAACTGGTCCTCCTCCAATAATGGTAATATCAACTACTTCATTCTTCTGCATCTTTAACCACCTCTAATTTCACTAGAATCTGATAAACTCCTGTTCATTTCCCTCAAGGAAATTAGAATTCACCTTAATACAAGCTCTTTTCTTTGGATAAGGTCTCTTCAATGTTAAGCATTTAGTTTTTTCTTGCTTGTTACGTAGTTATCGGATCAACATGATCAAATACTTTTAGGCTCCTCCTTTTAACAAAAGTGCTAACTCATTTAAAGCACTTTCATTATTAATCCAAATTATACGTCACTATACAATATAAAAAATCGTACAGTTGGGTAAGTACCAACTGTACGATTGGGCATTAACTATTTATGACAAAGAATCACTCTCATACTACCTATTTATTGAAAAAGCTATCTTTCTCACTATTTTTACATGCTAATCTATCTTAATTAATCCTGGGATCTAGATATATTTTCTTTTACTCTCCATTCAAGTTAGTTTGTTTGTACTATTAGATTTGGTAAAGCAATTTAAATAAATCATACAAAAGGCCATGAACCTTATGCACGTTTGGGCAAATCAAACTTTTATTATTTTTCATCTTTTTTCTCTGATCCAGTAAGAGGAATTTTCACAAGTACTCTTGCTCCTTTTCCTTTTTCACTTTTAATATCAATTTCACCATTTAATATTCGAACTCGTTCATTCAGTCCTATCAAACCGTAATGTCCAACCTGCTTACCTATTTTGCTTGTATTGAAGCCCACACCATTGTCTTCGATCTTAATTATTGACTCCCCTTTTTCACACCAAATTGAAATGATAACCTTAGATGCCTGTGCATGTTTAGCTATATTCATTAGACACTCACCTATAACATATATGCAATGTTGTTTAACGAGACTTGATAATGGAGGTAATGACTCAAAAGATCTATTCACCTCAATAGATGTTGCTTCAGTAAATTTTAAAATTTCCTTTTCTACCTCATGAACAAAGTTCACTTCAGCATCTGAATCGGATCTTAAATTATCTATTGCTTCCCTTGCATCCTTAAGCGCGATTCTTGCTTGACTCATAGATTCTTGGACAATTTCTTTTGCTCGATCATTATTTTCGTTTTGAAGATGGATATCTATAGCTTCTAATCTCATAATAAGTCCCGCAAGGCCCTGTGCTAATGTATCATGCAAATCTCTGGCGATACGCTTTCTTTCACTTACAATTGTTAATTCCTCAATTTTTTGATTTGCCAGTTGTAATTCATATAAATAATATTGCATCCGTCTCCAAGCATTAGCTTGTCGCACATACAGAATTGAATAAAACACAGCGATAGCCACAATAAAAAATAAAATTGGAATAAAAAATGGCAACTCTTGAATTCCATAATTTACACTAATTGCGTAAGAATAAGGCAAATATAACAGCACCACAGCAAAGATCACTTTAAGAGAATGATTAAATATATGGATACTTTGAGCAATTAATATTGGTAATAAACCAAGTAACACTGCCGGAGACCCGTGTGGCATAATGAAAGCTGAAACAAATATAATAGTACATTGTAGGAAAAAATAAAACCAAGCATAATTGTTTTTAAACTTTCCTGAAAAGCTATGTAGCGTTAAATGGAGGATCATTAACATTGTGAAAAACACAGTTTGAACGTAAATGACTTCTTCTAAAAATTGCAAAAAGATAGTAGCAGTAAATACTAAAACAACCCAAAATAAAATACGATATCTATAGATTGGAAGGTTGTCAAAAATATTATCTTCTATACGCGTATTTTCATCTAACAATTTAACCTCTCCAATTACGTGATTTTTTAACAGGAAACACTAATTAATCAGTTTATATGAATATGTTATTTTTTTTCAATCATTATGTTGGTGAAAAATAAAAGGCATTCGATTATGAATGCCTCTCAAACTGTTCGTACCGATTAGAAAAAGTTTTTAGAGCTGAAAACTAGATTTTTTTTATGATTCTGTTATCGCTCGCCTTTTCAACTTTTCATTAGGTTTTTTTCGTATTTCGTCTGAATATAGTTCTCCACGTTTGATAAAGAATGAAAGAACCAAACCAATGATTCCAATAATGACAATCACAAAATAAGCATCATTGACTCCTTGTATGGAAGCTGCCGTTAACATATGTTGTTGTGTCTCACCATTTGTTTCTCCAACAGACATTTGAGCCTGAAGGCTTGCATTTGTACTGCTAGTCATGACAGTTACAAGTAGAGAAGTCCCGATTGCTCCAGCCACTTGTCTAATTGTATTCCATATCGCGGTCCCATGAGCACTAAGTGCTGATGGAATCTGATTTAAACCAGCTGTTTGTATTGGTGTAATGAGTAAAGCCATTCCGATTCGTCGACCAGTAGACATTAAGAGAAGAAAATTATAACTAGTTGAGTCAGACAACACAGTAAATGGAATTGTCGTAACTATGGTAATGATGATTCCAATTATAGTAATCCATTTTGCTCCATACCGATCAAAGAGCTTTCCGGCTACAGGACTTAACAAGCCCATCAGAATTGCACCGGGGAGCATTAATATACCAGACTCCATTGCAGTGTAGCCTCGAGCATCCTGAAGATATAGAGGCAGCAGTATCATATCTGCATACATTATTATTGTAATTCCTATATTGATTATATTCGTCAAGGTAAACGTACTGTATTTAAAGGTCCGAAGATCAAGAAGCGGACTTTTCATCACTAACTGTCTCCGTGTAAATAGACCAAGAGTTATGACTCCCACAGCAAGAGAAACAATGACCTCCAAACTTAACCAACCACTGTTACCTGCTACACTAAAACCGTATAATAAACCTGAAAAACCAATTGTTGATAGAATGACACTGTTAATATCCGCCTTTGCATGCACTGTTTCCGACACGTTCTTCAGATAAATATGCCCACAGATAATAACAATCGCAACAAAAGGAATCATCCCATAAAACAATGCTTTCCAAGAAAAAACATCTAGAACATAACCGGCTAGAGTTGGTCCAATTGCTGGAGCAAATAAAATCGCAAACGACACCATACCCATGATAGCTCCTCTCTTCGCAGGAGGATATAGCGTTAAAACGACATTATAGAGCAAGGGAATAATAATACCAGCCCCAGCTGCTTGAATCACACGCCCAATTAGTAAGATTGGAAAATTTATAGCTATTGCTGAAACGAACGTGCCGACAAGAAAAAGTATCATGGAACTTTGAAATAGTTGTCGGGTTGTAAATCGTTTCATTAAAAAGGCAGTAATTGGTATTAAAACACCATTCACCAACATATAACCTGTCGTTAACCACTGAGCAGTTGATGCTTCAATATTAAGATCTTTCATTAATTCCGGAGTAGCAACGCTCATGACCGTTTGATTAAGGGCAGTTAGAAAAGTTCCTAAAATCAGAACAAACACAATGATACCCTTTTTTGTATTTACTCGATCTGTTGACTTATTTTTATTCAAACCAAGTTCTCCTTTCTAAATGTAGAGCTAATTTACATTATGTTGTATAATTTACATCATATAAAATAGACTACATTACAATAAACGGTCTTTACAACCTACACATAGCTAAAAAGTGTTTATTAGTTTACATAACCAGAAACATGTGTCGTTTACCAACAAAATAATAGACAGATAATAAATTATTGTAGTTTTCTATCGAATAATGAAAGGGGTATTTAAAGTGAACAAGAAAAACACTAAAACTGATCCACGTAAAATTCGAACTCGTAAACTACTGAGAGATGCTTTTGTTGAATTGCTTCAAGAAATGGATATAGATAAAATAACTGTCAATCGATTGGCAGAAAAAGCAACCATTAATCGTGTCACCTTTTATTTACACTATCGCGACATTCCTGACATGATGGAAAAGATGGCAGACGATATGATCGAAGACATTACAAATGTGTTTAACAATCATTCAAAAGATGACAATGAGATTGAAAAATTACTTGAACATATAGCTGAGGATGGTGATTTTTATAAAATAACTCTTGCATCTAAAGTAGTACCAATCTTTAGAGAAAGATTAAATATGTTGATAAGCGAAAAAATAGCTTTAGGAATAGAGAAAATAGTGGATGAATCGTCTATTGTAAAAGCAGGCATTTCAAAAGATGTCATCCTTTGGTATAATTCATCAGCTTTAATAGGTGTGATTATTTCTTGGCTTCAAAATGACATGCCATATACACCATCTTTCTTAGCTAAACAATTCATTATGCTTCAAAACAATTTTTTAAAATAGTGTATTTTTTAAAAGGAGAATATTGAAGTTAGGAATGAGATGTTAGTTTGAGAATTTTTTTGTATTGCATCCTTAATTGGAACGCATTTTTTCAGTTATTACGGAAAAAACTAAACTTCTTTATTCTTAGGTGGTTTGTAGGATTGGCTAAACGCAATGAAAAATCTAGATAGTTCGGGTGATTTTCCCTATCGCAAAAGTGGATAGAAATATCATAGGCACATTTATTTCAACTAGTAAATTTGAATGCCGGTATTCTGGAATAGGTAATCCACCTTCACCAAGCATCCTAAAAAACACTTTTTCAGCAATGCTCATCACTTTTCCCTGCAGTTAGATCAAGTTCAAATCTACTAGGAATAGCTCTTCCAGCAGGAAAAGGTTCCGTTAATTGGCTATGCTTTGGTACAGTCTTTTGGTTCACATGATAAAAATCAATTTCTTCAACAGTCCGCTAAGGAATATTTTCCTAGTTTTTCAGAATTACAATAACATAGTTATGCTTTCGCTTGTGATTGGTAGAGGCAATGGACATGGCTTTTAAGATCACATCTTTCGGTTGTGAAAAGTTATAATCATCTAACCTAGATAACAGCTGCTCTTTAGCATTCACGTTTGAATAACCAAACCCATTGCTGTCCCAAAAAACTCAACAATTTCTTTAACAGCAATTGTTTTTTGATTTGGTAATTGATTCTCTTTTTCTGGATCGTTCTCAATATTAGGGCCAAAAGCATTGTTGTTTTTCTTTTTCTTTTTGTCCACGTATCGTATAACGATGCTTAAACGTATCGTCAAATTCTTCACTTTCCGTATCTAGATATTTATCATTTTCATTTCGGTCTCTATTTTCCTTGTCAAAGGTCTTCCTTCCTAGCTCTCAAAAAGATTCATAAAGGCTATAAATTTGCTGTTTTTGAATGATTAAGAAACATATGAAATAAGCGAGATATCTTCAACCTCTTTTAATTCGGAAAAAATACAATCCAAGACCCGTTTCCCACCTTTAGGTAGGTTTTCTTTCCAATTGTTTTTAATTGCCAATTCTCTTGTTTCAGGATTGTAACGAATCAACTTATGATACCGGGTGAATCGTTCCATTACGAATTAAAACACTCTCAATCGAATAACCCAAATCAAACGCCATTTATTTTTTCGTAATTCGATAGATTCCAAACTGAGTAGTATGTGGATTCGTACAATCTGGGTAGTACGGATTGGCTAAATTTCGTAAAGGACTATTTGGTATTCTTTCTGGACTTCCAATGTTGCTTATTTTACCTGGGCTTCAAAAGAAGATGTCAAAGAAAAATGTACTGCTTTTAAGTACTGTCATTTATATGGTTGGAGATTAGCTGATATATTTCGGAAAGTCATCACCCATTTTACTTATTTTAGGTCTAGCTGTAACCAGGCTTGGCATCTATGGCATTTTTGGCACCACATTTGCTATTCAGCCTGATGTCATTGATTAATCGGAGTTTTTTTAAAAAAAGGTATTTCTGGTATGATTGCTGCTTTTCAAGGCTTTTTTGTAAAAGGGGCATGGGGCTCGCAAGTGCTTTTATTGGATTTATTCTGAATATGGGTGGTTATGTTCCAAATACTACACAATCCGCAACTGCATTACGATATATTGAACTAAGTTATATCTGGACTCCTTTAGTCATATGTGTGCTGATTGGAATTGCTATATGTTTCTATAATCTGGATGATAAACGGGAAGAGATGAGTGTAGAACTGGAGCGACGCCGTGCATTGCCAATCAAAAGGTATGATTGTAGATTCCACTGAGAATGTTCATTTATAGAGGTTTAATCGAATAATATATTTCGCTCATTGAAGAGGATATGAATGAGTTTAAGAAAGATGTACCGTCAATTGAAATTTCATCGACCCGATGAGTCCGGTGTGATTATTGAGGAGACTAGTGAAAAGAAGAGGGTTAATTAGAGGTTATTTGTTTTAGATATGCTAAAGATATTATTGTAGGTAAAGAACAGATATCCTCACATTTCTATTGCAAATGCTCTGGGGATTTTTTGGCTGCGTTTTTATCAAGCTCTTCGAATATATTTTCTTCACTATCGGTTTGATATTGTTTATTTAATAATTTTACAATTTCATTAATATGAGCGAACTGTGAGCTACTAGGTATTAATTTAATTATCGTTTGCTTAAAATCTTCAAATTCCTTTTTGGTTACAGGTTGAGCATCATTTTTCAATTCAAATCCCACTTGACCATTTGGCTCTAACGTTGCCCATTTTATATCGGTAATATGAGATACACTTTTTTGTCTTAATTGCATTTCAAGTTGATCAACAGATAGTCTAAGTTTTTTTAAGTTTTTTTCATTCAAAGTACCGTTTTCAATGATCACCTTCGATTTACCTGTTATAATTTTTTCAATGCTATTGGATTTTATTTGTAAATATTCCATTACTAATAGTGTCCCAACAAGGACACCACCTACCAAAAAGGTTGTCCAGATATTTTTACCGGCAACAGGCTGAATAAGTAAAGAACCAATCGCAATCATAATCACAGTTTCTGCCAAGGTCATTTGAGAAATAGTTTTCCTTCCAGCAATCCTCAAAAGTACTGTTCCCGCAATTACGGTAATAATCGCTTTCCATATAAAATCCCATTCCATAACAATTTACACCCCTTCTCTTAAAAAGATGATAATAAAACAGTCTATATATCCATTAATTATCTTCAAGGAATAAATTTAATTGTCTCTGCAATATCTTTCTATATAACTCTCTTACTCAAGGTTAGTATGGGAATAGGAAAAGATTTTATGTAATAAATTATTATATTTCCTCATACTTTTTATCTATTTAAAAAACATCCTCAAAATCTTGCTGCTCAATCAACGATAACTCTTTTAGTCCATCACCTTAAATCGTATTATAAATATTTTCACATTCCGCATCTGTTGGTTCATAGAAACAATGTAGTTTGTAGCGAGCCACTAGCGGTTGATTATACCACTGTTCTGGACAGTCTCCCGCTGGTCTGAAATACCATAAACTAAACCGGGCAGGCCATAAGCGCTCCCCTTTTACTACACTTCGGGCTAATCTCTTTTCTTTTTCTCTAGCTCTTTGATAAAAACACCCCTTAGTATTTGCCTCAAATGCATGTGGTTGGTAAACCATATTTGGTATGGTGCGAAGACCTTTAAAATCAGAACAATTTGCTCTTATCCGGTTTATTCCTACATTACCAACCAAAAGCATCCCTTGTATTCCCTCCACTTCAGGTTCAGCTCTAAGTAATCTTGCCAAAAGGTTTATATCTGCTTCCGGAGCTTTTACAACAGCCATGCTTTACCTCAGTAAATTCTACTACCTTATCTAATTGTTTTTTAGCTTGGGTCATTTCACGTTTAAACGATTCTAGACTTTTCACCTAACAACATTTTCGATTTCTTTTATTTTCTCTCCAATCGTTTCAGTTAATTCTGTTGTCATCTCGCTTAGATTTTTCTGTAGTTTTGTATTAATTAATTTAGCCATTTTACCTTCAGGTGTGATCTCTAAGTAGCCTGTCATTATTGTGATGTTTTCATTAATCTTTTCTGCCTCAAAATACCCTTGACCTGACATCTTCTCATTGATTCCAGTTAAGTTAAAGGTTACTTTTGTAGGTTCCATCCAATTTGTGATATTAACTTTCAAATGGATTTTTTTCTTTATTACACCGAAATCACTTTTGAACATCCAGGTTGATTCTCTGTCATTGATGATTTCATGATCTATATAACCAGGAACGAGAGGTGCCCAATTATCCATCACGCTGATAAAACCCCAAATAGCATCGATTGGTAAGTTAACCTCAACCCTGCATAACTCACTTGGCATAATACATCCCTTCTTTCTATTGACGGTTAGACTTACGTTTTCTGTCAGCCTTGCTTAATAATCATCATTTTGACTAAGTGTATATATCAACAAAACAAGGATTATTACATACAAATATATCCTCGCTAACATTGTGAATCTATTCAATTGGGACAGATGATATTCCTCTTTGTTAGATTACATAACTAGTTCCAGCCCAAAACAAAAAGGCGTCTGTTGAATACGTGTAGAGCTTCTATGTAACTCCCAAGCATCAACAGCGCCCAATATTTTGTTGATTTGTTAATTACCAATAACCGGGATAATAAGGATATGGAGGATACCCATACCCATAAAAGTAAGGATTATATAACGCGCTCCCTACTAACCCACCTAAAACTCCTCCAAGAATAGGTCCAGCGAAAAAGGGTCTGCCATAATAAGGTCTACCATAATAAGGTCGTCCAAAGAAGAATGGTCTATGAAAGGGTCTTCCAAATATTCTTTCATCATGACTTCTGTAAATTTGTAAGTTTTCATGCATGATCTTTTTCATCTCCAAAATTAGGTATTTAACTACTTACTCCAATGTATGTAAATATCTTATTCGATTCCTTAGGTCATTCACCCATTTTTCAGGATTACATCGTTTTTAAACAAAGCCAAAAAGCCTCCCAATAATCTGGAAGGCATACTGATCATTCATTAGAATCTTCACTAAGATCGATATTTTCCGTGCATGGCTTTTTGTTTTAGCACGTCTTTTTGCTCTTTTCGCTTAATTCATTACTTTGTTATTTTTTCGTGCCTAAATTAACATTAATTCTTCTTCAATACGGACAATGGGAAGATGGATAAAAATAGTTGTCCCAACTCCAGGTTTACTCTCTGCCCAAATTTCACCATTATGCCTTTTTATGATTTCTTTACAAATCGACAAACCAAGACCATGGCCCTTTTTTGTAGAATGAATTGACTTAGTATAGTTCTTCTCAAATATATAAGGTAAATCTTCGGTGTGGATTCCCAAACCAGTATCACGACATATGATTAATACAGTTTCTTCTTCTATTTCTAACTGCAGCTGAATACCCCCAACCGTAGTATGCTTAATTGCGTTCGTCAGCAAATTTGCAAAGACTTGACCTATACGTTCAATATCTATTTCTACAAGTGGAAAGATTTGTTGACTTCCCTTAATTAGACGTAGCTCTAGTGTTAAATTCTTACTAGTAACTTCAAGAAGAAATTGTTTTTTTATATTTTCTAAGAGTTGATCAATTGGAACATAATCAAAACTAAATGATATGTTACCAGCTTCTAGTTGGGTTAAATCAAATAAATCATTAATAAGCACATTTAATCCTTTTATCCGTAAAATGCTATTACGAATAAATTCATTCCGTTTTTCTTCAGTTTGAGCAAAGCCATCTAATATTGCTTCCATATAGCCTTGTACACTTGCGATTGGTGCCCGCAAGTCATGAGAAATATTAGATAATAATTCTCTTCTCATTTCTTCTGATTGAGCTAAATTATGGTTGGTTTCTGCTAATGTTTGGTTAACCTGTTCTAGCTCAATCGTTCTCTGATTCACTTTATCTTCCATATGTTTATATAGCAATGCATTTTCTATTGAAATAGCTGCCTGTGTAATAAGTAACATGATCAATTTAATACGTTCCTTCGTAAACACATGTGATACCTTATCATTCTCTAAATAGAGGATTCCGACTAATTTATGATTTAGATAAATAGGTAAACAAATTATTGACTTTGCATTTGTTTTTACAACATAGTCATCATTTTTAAAAATACCTATTGCGCATGCATGGTCGAGGTGTACAATTTCACCTGTCCTGTTGACGTATTTCACTATATTATTTGAAAAGTCTATTTCACTTTGAGATTCGGTATTTGTCTGAACAGCAATCGATAAAACGTCATCTTCTTTAAACAATATTGTTCCTTTTGTAGCACCTGCATGTTCCATTGTTATGTGTAAGACTTTTTCTAATAATTTTTGTATTTTCATTTCACTCGAAATGATCTGTGCGGCTTTATATACAGCATTTAAATCGTATTGTTCTGCGTGCTGATCATATCCTTCAAGAAATTTCCTTTCATTAAGGTTTGTGTACGTTTCATATTTTATGAGAAGCTGCTGCGCCTTTTTTTTTGCTCCCCAATTCAGGTAACTATTATAAGCTTCCTTCAAATAAATACCCGCAATGTTGTGTCTTTTCTGATCAGCGTAATACCGACCAGCTGCCTCTTGACAGATGGCGATTGTATGAAGAAATTGATACTTTTCACTTGATTTAATTGCTTCCTCAAAACAATGCTCAGCCTTAACCTTATCCCCAGTAATTGCTGCTAATTCGGCCATTACGAGCATTTTTTTCGATTGATAATTGATCGGTGACATGCTTGCATATGTTTCAAGTTGCCTAAGATCTCGTTTGATTTTTTTATACAGTTCTTTTTTTGAAAATAACTTATAGTTTTTTTCTCTTGCAAGTTTCAACATACATAATGCTTCAAAAAAGTAAAATTCAGGTGCAATGACTAACGTTAGTCGCTTAGTAACAATCGGCGATAATTCTTGTAAAACTTTAGCTGCAAAATTATCTTTATCAAATAAATAAGCCATTTTCAATCTAATAGTATAATGGATTATTTTAGCCGAATCATCATCAATGATCTTATTAAATGTCCATTCTTTCGTTTTCTCATTTGTAAGATAGTCAATCCACTCCTGCATTTCTGACATAAACCCCGCAGAGATTGGATATTGAATTTCTTCAATAAACGATTTCTGGGCTTGTATAACACCTTTTAGAATTTCCAATCTAGACCCCTTCAAAAAATGGGAAATCACGATAAACGAACTATTCGCACCTGCAAGATGCATATTTCCTGCCTGAATACAGTGCTTTTGTGATTTTTCAAAATAGGTGATATTTTCCTTGAGATGGTTTTTCCAATGATTTACGAAACTAGCAAATACAAAATATACCCTTCCAGTTATTGCTACATCGCCTTTCTCTTCAGCATATGACAAAGCTAGTTTTCCAAATTCATAGCTTAGCTTATAATCATTTAGTCCTGAACTTAATATCAGTGCAAAATTATTAAAAACCAATGGGCTCATCTCTGTTAATCCATGCTGAATTGTCATTCTCATTGCTTTTAACATAAAAATCGCAGCTAGATTTTGATCCACATGAAACGATGGTCCATTTAAAGAAATCAACATTTTTATGATTAAACGGTTTTCTTCGCTATCGATCTCAGCTAAATTTAGAATGTCTCTTGGCTTTTTGCCGAATAAGGCCAATTTCACTAAGAATATCTCTTTAGCTACTTGAAGTTTACTAGGATTGCGTGCGAAGTTTTGATTAAATAATTGCAAAACAGACATCCCCGCATCTACCGCTTCTTCGACCCGATGCTGATGGGTATATAATGTTATTTTCAAATGATAGATTAAAAACCGCTCTTCCTTTGTTTTTGCTTGTTCTATTAGGGTATTAAATGTACCTTCTGATTGGCTAAATTGACTGTTTACATATTGAGCTTCTCCCCAACCTTTGAAAAGTTTAAATGTTAAATCATAGTGATTCTCCCATTCATCCCCTAGTAGATCATATGCTATTGTAAAATAGCTTAGTGCAGCCTGAAATGCTGCAGTCTGAATTGAAAACATCCCTGTATCTACATTTAATGAAGCAAGGTTTATCCTCTCTTCTCTTTGTAAATAATCTCTTGCTATATTTAAGTGGTATACAGTATCTACTAAATTGGAATCGGTAAGTTTACTAGATTCTCGAGATAATCGTTTCCCTATTTTAAGGTGGATAGATGCCCTTTCATGCTCAGCTAACGTTGAATAAATAGTCTGTTGGACCCGATCATGTATAAATCGATATAACTTTGGTCTACTTTTCAAATCTAGACTTTGCTTCGTGCTATTTTCACTTTTATTTAATGAAATAAGTAAGCCGATCTCTACAGCATGTTGAATAATCAGACTAGTTTCATCTTCAATTTGATTCGACAATTCAGACAACATCTGCAACTCAAATTCATTGCCAATACATGCTGCAAACTTCAGTAAGCTTTGTGTAATCTCTGGTAGTTGTTTTATACGATTAATTAAATAAATTACAACATTATCTTGAAATGTTGCTTCAACTAATTTCTTAGCATCCATTTTCCAAGTTCCTCTAACTTGGTCAAAATAGAGAATTCGCTTTTCAAAAAAAGATCGTAGTATTTGTTTAATAAAAAATGGGTTCCCTTGTGTAATTCTATAAATTGTTGATGCTAGTGTTGTTACACCTTCTACATTTTCTAAGAAGTATGCAGTAAGCCATTCCTGTATCGTTCTTTCAGGTAGCAATTGAAGAGAAATAGTATAAATTGTTACCTCTTTTTCAATATTTAAAATAGTTTGAGTCAATTTGTGATTTTCAAGGACCTCACTCTGCCTATAAGCACCAATTACCAAAAGAGAATGAGTATCATGATTCGATATTAAGTACTCAAGCAAACCCAACGATGCGGTATCTGCCCATTGTAAATCATCCAAGAATAAAATAAGCGGGCGATTTTGTTGTGCAAATACCCGAACTAATTTTTGAAAACAATAATAAAAATGAGTTTGAGCATTTTCTGAGGTTATCACTGTCTGATCAATTTCTTTCTCTACAAGCCATTTCATTTCAGGTAAAACATTCAGAATGGCTGCGAGATTTGAACCAAGTTCGCTCTCTATTCTTTCACTCCATTGTTGGATTATTGTTTCATCCTCTGTGAGGATTTGTTTAATTAAAAGTTTAAATGCATCAGTAAAAGCACTATAAGGACTGTGTTTAATAAGTAGATCAAATTTACCTTTGATGAAAAAAGCTTGTTCTTTTGTAAATTGTTGTTTTACTTCATCAACCAGTGCAGATTTACCAGTGCCGGATTCACCTGTAATAAAAACAAGTTGTGACTTTCCTACTTCAAGGTTTTTACAAATTGATGCTAATTTTTCTACCTCTACCTTCCTACCATATAATCGATTATTGGTTGACTCAATATTCAGGTAAGGATCTTTTTTACCAACTTCAAAAATCGGTAAAAAGTTATCCTCCAAAAGTCTTTGACAGATTAGAAGATCTTCTCTTAAACCATATGGACTTCGGTATCGATCAATTGGGGATTTACTTAATAACTTCATAATAATGTTCGAGAGATTCCGTGGAATGGATTGATTCATCTCAGCTAAGATAGGTGGTTGTTTCGTTATATGTGCATGGATCAATTCAAATCGTGTTTTTTCAACAAAAGGCAAATGACCTGACAACATTTCATAAAATATCACTCCGATTGAATAAAGGTCGGACCTAGCATCTACTTTCCGATTTATTCTTTCGGTTTGCTCTGGAGAAATATAGGCAAGTTCTATATCAGTCTCTTCTAAATTTAAATAAGAGTGATTTTCAACACCCATCTTTTGGGCATATTGCAGCCCGGTTAGTTTTAAATCTGATGAAGAAGGATTAATTAAAATCGTTGAAGGATTGATATTTTTATGAACTATTTGATGTTGACTTAGATTAACTAGTCCAGAAGTAATCTTAATTGCTATAGAGAGGAAATTTTTCAATTCTATTTTTCCGCTATTCAACATATATTTCCTTAAAGTCATGCAAGGAAAATACTCGTATAGGACTAACGGATTGTATTCGTCCTCTTCTCTCGCTATAGGACGGAGTAGCTCATTATCCTCAAGTGAATTCGTTAATTTCCATTCATGGTGAATAGAATCAATCAGTTTCGAGGTTATATAGTTATCATTGATCGTTTTGATGAGTACATTCCTTCTTGTGGATATAGAAAACCCTTTATAGAGGGTAGAATATTGGTGACTTGCAACAATTTCTAATGATTGGTATCCCTTTAATAGTTCCATTTAAATCCACCTTTTGTAATGGGATTTTCAGCAAACTTTAATCAATCTTTAGGTGATTTTATACTAGCTTTATAGTTCATAAAGTATAATTAAATTATTAATTAATAAAATGGAGGTTTCATATGGAAAAGTTACAGAGCCCTTTAACAGATTCCAAGCAATTGTTAGAAGAAAATCTTGATTATGATTGGGTCATACTGATTCAAGAGGCACTAGTAATGGGTATTACAATTGACGAAATAAAACAGTTTTTACAATCCTACAAAGATGTTAATCCTAAAAACCATTGAACTTATATCCTATTCCTCTCAATGTTTTAATATAGATTGGTTCTGCTGGATTCGCTTCTATCTTTTTACGTAAATTACTAATATGTACCATTACCGTTCGATAATCACCTAGACTATCCTCTTCCCAGATCTGTTCAAACATTTGCTTAACTGTAAAAACTTGATTCGGATTTTCTGCCAGTAGACATAGTAGCTGATACTCTTTTGCTGATAGTGACACATTATTTTTATTAACCCTCACAACACAGCTTTTTTTATCAATTGATAGTCCTGGAAATTCTAAAATCATATGTCCATGGAGTTCCTTCTCAACATTCACCTGAGAGGTTATGGAGCGATTACGTCGTAATTGAGCTTGTACCTTTGCAACCATTACCGCAGGACTAAACGGCTTAGTTATATAATCGTCTCCCCCAATACGATGTGCTAAAATCTTGTCAAAATCATCTTCTTTAGAGCTTAAAAAGAGAATTGGAACACTCGTTTTTTGTCTTAATAATCTACATACTTCGTATCCGTCCATATCTGGTAGTAACACATCTAAAATGATTAAATCTGGAGGATGTGTTTCTGCTAGTTTTAAACCTGATGTGCCCATACCCGAACTATAAACTGAATAACCATCTTTCTTTAAATACATATTTAATATTGATCTAATGTCTCCATCATCATCAATTATTAAAATCGTTTCCTTCCACAAACTCCACACCTCCTTTTCAATTCTCAAACGAAGATCAATACAGTTATTTTCATTAATATAATAAGGAGCTTTTCTAAAAGATTTTTGCTCTAAAAACTAGTAATGTCGGCCATTAGACTTTACTAATAAAAATTATTGACTTTTCCCGTATAATATAGAAGAAATTTCAAAAGAAAATCGCTGAGCAAGCTAGCAAAAAGAGCACGAAGACAGCCTAAAAATAAAGAAGTGACATTGCGGAAACAACCATTAATATAAATAAGTAGACCCAATCTTCAGATATTTTACAGAAAATTATCTCCATGTAATGTTTTCCATAATCCTATTATATACGCTTTCGACAATTCTTCACAGTTAAATAGTTTAATAGAACCATATTCACTCAACATTTTTCTAGTTCTTTATATGGTTATTCACCTAATTCCATTCAAACCAATCAACTTTCTAAAGTTAATAGTGAATGAATCCTCCCTTTTTGGAAAATAGACTGATCTTCTAGCTAAATAATTGTTCTATTAATAATCGCTCAGTTCACCTGCATTTGACGATCTGGTTGTTAGATCTTGATTTTTTGGATCATATTTGAGTTTTCAAGTCTCAAATCTCATCAATACTATTTAACTATTATTTCCATCTCAAGCCAATTGTTAAATGACAGCAATCGGACGCCTCTACCTTTGAAGATAACTTAAGGTTAATACCATCCGGATTAAATGTCGTATCAACCTTTGATTTAATTCCAGTTGACTTTATTAGCCTTTCGACTTCATTCATATTTGATTGTTGTGCGGCTACCATAATTTTATTTGCAAAAGGGCCAGATTCAGCTACTTTGTTTAATACCAAACTTGCTTCTCTCATTAATAACTGCATTGATTTTGCTGATTTTTCAAAGTATGTGGAATCAACAGTCGGAAATTGTCTATTCGTTGATTGTTGATAATAGTAAGCTTGGGGAATGACATTTACATGTCTTACTGGATAACCATAGAATGTATTTGCCTGATGATACATAGGATGACAATAATAACGAGACATTTTTAATCATCTCCTCTTCATTTTTACCACTGTATACTATACGTCTATACATCTTATTTGTGCTGATCCTTTAGTTTTGTCATTCCTTTCTAGATAACAAAGGCGCAAGTCCCCTTTTAGTGACCCATGAACTGTAGCAATTCTCAATTAGAAAAAGGAAACACGAAGAGCGGAATGGATTCAATGGTAACTACTCTTTAGGAGGAGGGTGAAGTCAACTAGTCATTGGACTAATGAAGCTAGATGTTGAAGAGCTTATCCACAGTATAAATATTTTAATTTTCCTAACAACAAAGTGAATTATTACATTAACCTCCACTCTTTTCTTGCAGATTAATCTACACAAAAAAGGCTTGATCTCAGACAGTACTTACTACCATACTACCAAGATCAAGCTCTTTTATTGGTTAGATCTTTTCTAAAATAGCTTTCTTTTTAAATGGATTATGCCAAGACAGTACTACCCATCAAGTAATAATCAACTTCTCGTGCTACTTCACGACCTTCGTTAATCGCCCATACGATCAAGCTTTGGCCACGTCTTGCATCACCCGCTGCAAAGACTCCTTCTACATTGGTTTTATATTCTCCATATTTTGCAGCTACAACATTACGTGCTGTGGTTTCTACATTGAATTGCTTTAAAACCGGTTGCTCTGTGCCCTCAAAACCAATCGCAATAAAGACTAATTGAGCTGGCCAAATTCTTTCAGTTCCTGGAATTTCCTTAAAGAAAAATAATCCATTTTCATCCTTACATTTCTCCATTTGAATTGTATGAAGTTCTTTTAATTGACCTTTTTCATCAGCAATTAGCTTCTGTGTTTGAATTGAATATTCACGAGGATCTTGACCGAATTTTGCTTCAGCTTCCTCATAGGCATATTCCATTGTAAACACGTGTGGAGCTTCTGGCCACATATTTTCGTGTGTACGTGACATTGGTAATTTAGGATGCTTACCAAATTGAACAACGGATTTACAATTTTGTCGCAATGCAGTAGCGACACAGTCAGCACCTGTATCTCCACCACCAATTACGATTACATCTTTACCCTCTGCATTAATAAACTTTCCATCTTCAAAATTTGAATCAAGATAGCTTTTTGTAGATGTTGTTAAATAATTCATTGCAAAATGTACACCGTTTGCTTCACGTCCCTCAATAACTAAATCACGTTGCTTTTGTGCACCAACACAAAGGATTACTGAATCGTATTGATTACGAAGTTCGTCAGCAGTAATATCTTTACCTACCTCTGTATTTGTGATAAAAGTGATCCCTTCTTGACGTAATAATTTGATACGACGTTCAACTATGCTTTTGTCAAGCTTCATGTTAGGTATACCATAAGTTAACAAACCGCCAAGTCTATCAGCACGCTCATAAACTGTTACAGAATGTCCTGCTTGGTTTAGTTGGTCAGCACTTGCTAATCCAGCAGGTCCTGAACCGACAATAGCAACCTTTTTACTAGTTCTTTTCTCTGGAATACGTGGGGTAATCCAGCCATTTTCAAAACCTTTATCAATAATTGCTTTTTCAATATTTTTAATAGTAACGGCTGGGTCAGAGATCGCTACATTACATGATCCTTCACAAGGTGCAGGACAAACTCTCCCTGTGAATTCAGGAAAGTTATTTGTTTTCATTAATCGGTCCAATGCTTCCTTCCATCGGCCACGATAAACCAAATCATTCCACTCAGGTATTAAGTTATGAATTGGACATCCTGTAGTGAAACCATTAATCTCATCTCCAACATGACAAAAAGGTGTAGCACAATCCATACAACGTGCACCCTGTCGACTTAACTTATCCTCAGAGAAAGGAGCTGAATATTCTTTCCAGTCATTTAGACGTGTGAGCGGCTCACGTTCTGGTGCCTTTTCACGATTGAATTCTAAAAATCCTGTTGCTTTCCCCATTTTCATCTCCCCTTTCTACTGTACTGCTACTCTAGCACGCTCTATATCTGTTAATGATTTCTTTTTTTCAGAATTTGCGTTTGTTTCGAAAGCACTCATTATTGCTTCCTCATTTGATAAGCCCGCTTGCACTTGTTCTGCAATGCTATCCATCATTCGCTTATAATCCTTGGGAATTACCTTTACAAACTTCGTTAAAAATTCATCCCAATTGTCTAAGATATATTCAGCCTTCTTACTACCTGTATAGTCAAAGTGATCCTGAATCATATCCTCTAAAGAACGGATTTCTAGCTCATTAACTAAACTTTCAAAGCCAATCATTTCTTTATTACATAATTTCTCAAAGTGCCCCTTATTATCAGGAAGCACGTAAGCTATACCACCAGACATACCTGCAGCAAAGTTCTTACCAACTTCTCCAAGTATTACGACACGGCCCCCAGTCATGTATTCACAGCCGTGGTCACCTACTCCTTCAACAACCACATTTGCCCCACTATTTCGGACAGCAAAACGCTCTCCTGCTCTCCCATTAATATATGCCTCACCGCTTGTAGCGCCGTAAAATGGTACATTCCCAATAATGACATTATCAGCAGGAACGATCGTTGATTCTTCAGGTGGACTAACAATTATTTTTCCACCAGATAATCCTTTACCTATATAATCATTCGCATCCCCCGTTAAGTGCATTGTCACTCCACGTGGTATAAAAGCTCCAAAACTTTGCCCTGCTGAACCAGAGAAACGAAGGGTAATAGTATCTTCAGGTAGTCCCTCTTCACCATAACGCTTTGAAATTTCACTACCTACGATTGTACCAGTCACACGATTTGTATTTTTAATTGTAAAAGCTGCATCAATTGGAGCTCCTGTTTCAATTGCTTTTGAAACAACAGGTAATATTTTAAGCATATCAAGAGATTCATCTATTTTATGATTTTGTTTTGTTTTAGCTGTACGTGTACCTTCTGGTTGGTAAAGAAGTGTAGACAAATCTAAGTCTTTCGCTTTCCAATGTCCTTTTGCACGATCACTTACATGAAGTACATCAGAACTACCGATCATTTCATCCATATTCTTAAAACCAAGCTCAGCCATAATTTCACGAACTTCTTGTGCCACAAAACGCATATAATTAACAATATGATCTGGATCACCAGCAAATTTGTTACGAAGTTCAGGATTTTGAGTTGCTACACCTACTGGACATGTATCTAAGTGACAAACACGCATCATAATACAACCCATTACAACAAGTGGAGCTGTTGCAAAACCATATTCTTCAGCACCTAGTAATGCTGCCATAACAACGTCTCGACCAGTCATTAATTTGCCATCTGTCTCTAATACAACACGTTCACGAAGGCCATTTAACATTAATGTTTGATGGGCTTCAGCTAAACCAAGTTCCCACGGTAGACCTGTGTGCTTAATACTTGTTTTCGGAGATGCGCCAGTACCACCATCATATCCACTAATCACAATGACATCTGCTGCACCTTTTGCAACACCAGCTGCAATTGTTCCAACTCCTGCTTTTGAAACAAGCTTTACACTTATACGTGCATCACGATTCGCATTTTTCAAATCATGAATTAATTGTGCTAAATCTTCAATCGAGTAAATATCATGATGAGGTGGCGGTGAAATCAATCCCACACCAGGTGTTGAACCACGAACATCTGCAACCCATGGATATACCTTGTTAGGAGGTAGTTGACCACCTTCACCAGGCTTTGCTCCTTGAGCCATTTTAATCTGTAGTTCGTTCGCATTAACTAAATAGTGACTTTTTACACCAAAACGACCTGATGCAATTTGCTTGACCGCACTTCTACGAAGATCACCATTTTCATCAGCTATATAACGCTTTGAGTCCTCTCCACCTTCACCGCTATTGCTTTTCCCGCCTAAACGATTCATTGCAATCGCTAATGTTTCATGTGCTTCCTTACTTAATGAACCAAATGACATCGCACCTGTTTTGAATCGTTTGACGATTGAATCCACTGACTCGACTTCGTCAACCGATAGCACCTTTCTTTTCGTATCAAAAGCAAAGAGGTTACGTAGGAACCCAATCCGTTCTTCATTAGCTGCATGTGAGAATTTTTTAAATAGTGAATAATCATTTTTCCGACATGCCCATTGAAGTGTATGGATCGTTGTCGGATT
Organism: Metabacillus sp. GQ13; assembly: GCF_059758525.1. Lineage (NCBI taxonomy): Bacteria > Bacillati > Bacillota > Bacilli > Caryophanales > Bacillaceae > Metabacillus > Metabacillus sp. GQ13. The sequence goes on along the minus strand of NZ_JCAXET010000025.1, from coordinate 18,036 downwards.
AAAAGCATGGTGTTCTCCACCTTTTCTCCATTGGAAGTCACTTCCTGAATCTAACGCTTTATCTACCTTATCTGAATATGCTTCTATATGTCGTAAAGTTGCTTCTTTTGCAATAGTAGCTAATCCGATTCCTCCAAGTTGTGAAGCTGTTCCAGTAAAGTATTGATCGATAACCGATTGATTAATACCTACAGCTTCAAAAATTTGTGCTCCACGATAACTCTGCACAGTCGAAATTCCCATTTTAGACATTACTTTTACAACACCTTCAGTAATTGCCTCAATGTATTTATCTACTGTTTCTTCATAGCTAACAGTCAAGCTTCCATCTAATATTGCTTCTTTATAAGTAGCAAATGTTAAATAGGGATTAATCGCATCGACACCATAACCGATCAACGCGGCAAAATGATGAACCTCTCTAACTTCTGCTGATTCGATCACTAGGCTAACTTTCGTACGTGTTCCTTGACGTACTAAATGCTGATGAATCGCACCAACCGCTAGCAGTGCTGGAATCGCAATTTTGTCCGAATCCATCTCACGATCAGATAAAATAATAATATTGACATCTTTTGAAAGGGCATTTTCAGCCTCAGAACATAAATGGCTCAAAGAACTTTCTAAATCTTCAGAAAACAAAGTCGGCAATGTTTTACTTTTAAAACCCTCATACATATTTAAACGTAATTGTGCTAACTGATTGTTCGAAAGAACTGGTGAATCTAGTTGAATTCTTCGTGCATTTTCTTTATTTGGATGAAGAATATTTCCTTCTGTTCCTAACAATGTCATTGTTGATGTAACAATTTGCTCTCTGAGCGCATCAATAGGTGGATTTGTTACTTGAGCAAATAATTGCTTGAAATAATTGAATAGTGATTGAGGAAGTTCAGACAACACCGCTAGTGGAGTGTCATTCCCCATTGATCCAAGGGGATCCTTCCCTTCAGTTATCATCGGAAGTAAATATTTTTGAATATCTTCGTACGTATAGCCAAATGCTCGTTGGCGGACGGGAAGATCTGTAATAACTTCCTCCACAAGAACTTCTGAATCATTTAGTTTAACTAACTGCTCATTTAACCATTCTTGATATGGAGCTTCATTCGCCATTTCTGATTTTATTTCTTCATCAGAAATAATATGGCCCTCTTCTAAGTCAATAAGTAGTATCTTCCCAGGACTTAGACGATCTTTGTATAAAATGTTTTCTTCTTCTACATCAATGACACCGACCTCAGAAGAGAATACAATCATGTCATCTTTTGTTACATAGTAACGTGCTGGGCGAAGACCATTACGATCTAAGATCGCACCAATTTGTTTACCATTTGTAAATGAAATTGCCGTTGGTCCATCCCATGGCTCCATTAAACAGCTATGATACTCGTAAAATGCTCTTTTTTCAGGACTCATATGTGGATTCTCTGTCCAAGGCTCTGGAATCATCATCATTGCAGCATGTGCAGGTTTACGACCAGCTAATACGAAGAATTCAAATGCATTGTCTAAAATAGATGAATCACTTCCACTTACATCTAAGATTGGTAGTACCTTATCCAAGTCTTCTCCAAAAGCCTCTGATACAAATTGTTGCTCTCTAGCTTTCATCCAATTCATATTGCCACGTAGTGTATTAATTTCACCATTGTGAATTAAATAGCGATTTGGATGTGCTCGTTCCCAACTAGGAAATGTGTTTGTACTAAAACGTGAATGGACTAATGAGAATGCAGAAACAAAGTCTTCATCCTGAAGATCCAAGTAAAATGTATCAACTTGTTCAGGAGTTAGGAGCCCTTTATAAACGATCGTACTGCTTGATAAACTAGTAAAGTAGAAACGTAATTCACGTTCTCTAGCCCAGTTTTCAGCTTGTTTACGAATCACATATAATTTCCGTTCAAAAGTCAATTGATCTTCAACACTTGCATTAGCACCAATAAATACTTGACGAACAACTGGACAGCTCATTTTTGCAACCGGTCCGATTTCATCAGCATTTACAGGAACAGTTCTCCAACCTAATAAAACCTGACCTTCAGCTTTAATGAACTCGTTAAGTTGAGCTTCAATTTGCTCACGCTCTGTGTCATCATTTGAAAAGAACATCATACCAACACCATAACGTCCACTTTCAGGAATGGTCATTTCCTGACACGTTTTTTTGAAGAATGCATCAGGTATCTGAACCATCAAACCGGCACCATCACCTGTTAATGGGTCACTTCCCTGTCCACCTCTATGGTCTAATTGGCAAAGCATATTTAATCCTTTTTTAACAATATCATGTGTTGCATAACCTTTAATATGAGCATATAAACCGATACCGCACGCGTCATGTTCAAACTCAGGACGGTAGAGACCTTGCGCTTTAGGAATTTGATTGTATGTCATTTATATCTCCCCCTGTCATATTTTCTTACACCCGTTTATTTCCAAGATAAATATATTATATATTCACAAATTGATACTAACAATATATAATTTAGATAAGATCAATCTAATATTGAGATATATGATCGGAGGAGAACGATGGAATTACGTCAATTACACTACTTTATGGAGGTTGCCGAACGGGAACATGTTTCAGAAGCGGCACAATATTTACATGTAGCTCAATCCGCGATCAGTAGACAAATAGCGAATCTGGAATCAGAGTTGGGTGTTACATTATTTGAAAGAGAAGGACGAAATGTAAAGTTAACTCCAGTTGGAAAAATTTTTCTAACTCATACTAGAACTGCTATAAAGGCGATCGATTATGCAAAAAAGCAGATAGATGAGTATCTTGACCCAGAAAGAGGTTCGATTAAAATTGGTTTTCCAACAAGCCTAGCTAGTCACTTATTACCGACTGTGATTTCTGCATTTAAAGAAAAATATCCAAATGTTGCTTTTCACTTAAGACAAGGTTCTTATAAATTCTTAATTGAATCTGTGATCAATCGGGAAATTGATTTAGCCTTTTTAGGTCCAGTTCCACTAAATATACCTGAAGTCGAAGGCACCATTTTATTTTCAGAAAGTATTTCTGCCTTACTTCCTATCTCTCATCCACTGTCAACAAAAAAAAGCATCCTTCTTAATGAGCTAAGGAATGATGAATTTGTCTTATTTCCAAAAGGATATATTCTACAAAATATTGTTGTAGAGGCATGTAAGCAAGCTGGTTTTATCCCTACTATTTCATCTGAAGGGGAAGATCTAGATGCTATAAAAGGACTAGTGTCAGCTGGTATCGGCGTTACCTTATTACCTGATAGTACATTCCACGAGGCGATTCCTCGATTTACAGTAAAAATACCAATCGAACTTCCCATTGTGAGAAGAACTGTTGGGATTATTATCTCTAACAAAAGAGAACTTGCACCATCCGAAAAGGTCTTCTACAAATTTGTAAAAGAATTCTTCTCTATGCTTGAACAATACCAATAACTATTATTTCAAGAGGCTGACCTTATCCAGAGTCAACCTCATTCTTTCTTTTTCTGATCCAAATGAATGAAACTTAAAACTTAATTAGTTTGGCTATTTTTCATTAGAGCCTCTAATAATAGTGAAATAATCTTTTTCTCGCTTGCAATGGGTGAGATTAGATAGGAGAACTTTCTCTTAAACACTTCATTTTTCGGTTTAATTTCGATGAGAGTCCCTTGTTCAAGCTCTCGTCTCACGACAAATGTTGATAGGATCGAAATTCCTAAGCCGTTGATAACCATTTCCTTTACACCTTGATTACTACTAATTGTAATGAGATTATTCATTTTCAATCCATTTGTACGGATAAAATGCTCCACATACTCTCGGGTTCCAGATCCTTTTTCCCTACTTATCCATATTTCATCATGGAGGTCATCCGTTTGTAGCCTATTTGACTTTGATAGGTAGTAATTAGGTGAAGCAATAATCGTTAATTCATCTTCCATGAACGAGTTGATTTTTACATTTTTTTCAGCTGTATTCCCCTCAATTAACCCAATATCTGCTCGAAAAAATTGAACATGCTTAACAACTTCATCAGTATTCCCTATTGTGACAACAAAGTCGAGCTGTGGATATTGTTTATATAAATCCGCCAAAATCGCTGGTAACACATATTCTCCAATCGTAAAACTAGCAGCAATTTTTAGTGTCCCTTTTACTGTTCGTTGGAGTTCATCTATTTCTTCTTTCGTATTATCATATATTTGGACGATCTGTTTTGCACGTTCGTAGAGAATTTCTCCTGATGGTGTAATTTTTAATACCTTTGGTGAACGTATAAACAATTTTGCTTGAAATTCTGCTTCTAAATTTTTAATGTGTACACTAACACTCGGCTGAGAAAGTAATAACTTTTCAGCTGCCTTGGTAAAATTCCTCTCTTCAACAACTGCAATAAATGTCCTTAAAGCGTCATAATACACTAAATCAAATCCTTATCATTAATAATTTTAATAACTACTATCATATATCACTATTTTACTAATAATAGGAACTGTTTTAAAGTTGTTATATGGATTTAAAATATAAGGAAGTGGCATAGATGAATGAACTAGCACAATATGTCCAAAAACATGGATCTTTTACAAAAGGACTTTTACTAACCCTATTGATCTCAATTTTGGCCGGTATTCTTGCAATTCTGCCTCTTTTTTCAATTATTGGTCAGTTAGTCCTTGCCATTTTTATTGGAATCGTATGGAAAGAAACAATTGGAGTACCTGAAAAGCTCATGGATGGCGTTGCATATGCAAGTAAAAGTTTATTACGCGTAGGAGTTGTGCTTTTAGGGTTAAAGTTAAACATAATCGATATTTATGATTCAGGAGTAAATGTGTTTCTGATTTCCTTCATAAATCTTTTCGTCACTTTGACATTTGTTTTTTTATTAGCTCGATTGTTAAAAGTTGAAAAAAATTTAGCCCTCCTTACAGCATGTGGAACAGCTATCTGTGGCGCTGCTGCTGTTATCGCAATTTCATCACAAATTAAAGCAAAAGCGAATGACACTGCAATCGCAGCTGCTACTGTTTGCATAATAGGGACCATTTTTTCATTTATTTACACATTATTTGTCTCAAAAATAGGTTTATCCCCTGAACATTACGGCCTATTCGCAGGTGGCACTCTTCATGAAATTGCGCATGTCATTGCCACTGCAGCACCTGCCGGAGAAAATTCGGTAGAAATGGCTCTAATTGCTAAGTTAACAAGGGTAGCCCTTCTTATTCCTGTCGCTATCGTGATAGCATGGATAACTCGATATCAGCATAAAGACGCCGAAAAGTCATCCCTGCATATACCATGGTTTATTTTTGGTTTTCTCCTTATGAGCTTTATTAATACTATTGGTGTTGTTCCAGATTCACTTGTGTCATTGTTAGCCAACGTAGCTTATGTTTTTATGGGGATGGCAATGGCTGGGTTAGGAATAAACGTGGAAATAAGAGCGTTCAAACAAAAAGGCAAGAACTCCTTTATCGCAAGCTTAATCGGAAGTATTTTGCTATCCGGTCTAGGATTATTACTTATTAACCTGTTAGTTTACTAAAGCCTAATGTCCGAGCTTTTTAATGTATCGAGAAGATAAAGAATGAAAAGGAAAATATTTGTGCAAGCTACTATCTAATAAGAATATTAAGCTTTAAAAGGAGTGTAAATAATGGATAAAAAGAACTATCTTACACATGCACCTAAACAGGAAGAAATAACCTTACAAACTGATAGCACATATCCTAACCTAAAGAATATAGCTGGAGACTCAGTAAATGAACATAAAAACCAAGAGGTCGCAAATTCATGAATAGCTGAAAAGGAAATTGAACAACAACGGGAAAATTCATAACTAAGCTATAAAGGTTAGTCAAATTAATGGTCCTCACAAATTACTACCTCTCCATGTAACTTGCAGGCTCCACTTGTAATTTTTAATGGAGCCTTTTTTAGGTGTTTAACCCTCTTTAACTTCATTCGTTACATTCAAGAAATAATCAGGGTAATCTGTTACAATCCCGTCTATTCTTGCATCCATTAATCCTTTTATCGATTTCTTATCTCTCACTGTATACGGAATAACTCTTAAATCGTGTGCATGGATTCTTTTAACTAATTTTTTTGTAATGAGTGCCTTATTTGGATTGATAAAATGGACCAGGTCAGACCATACTTTGAGCTGTATATTCGAAATCCCCTGCATACGAAATTTAACGAGTAGGCCAAGAGGGATATTTGGCATAAGCTGCTTAAATTGTTTTAACAAATCAATATCAAAAGATTGGACAATCACTTTATCATTTATAACGCCAACTACTCCATGACTTTTCAGCTCTGTTGCTAATCTTTCAGCAATCTCAGGATAGAGATTAGGGTTTTTTATCTCAATTAATAGCCCCACTTTTCCATAATATTTTAACAAAACTTCCTGAAGAGTTGGAATTTTTTGACCAGAATACTTTTTATGGAACCACTTTCCAGCATCGTACTTTTTCAGTTCTTCATAGGTAAATTCTCTTACTTCACCAGACCCATTTGTTGTCCGATCAATATTCGTGTCATGTATGACAACTAGTTCATGATCTTTTGTCATTTGTACATCTAACTCGATATAGTTGGCTTTTAATTCAAGTGCCTTATTAAAAGATGCGATCGTATTTTCTGGTGCATAACCTGATGCACCTCTATGTGCTATCACTAAAAACTCTTCTTTTTTACTACCGTTATATCTCCCTAATAAACTTTTAAAAGATTGAAGTGTTGGTTTCTTCTTAATTATTTGAGGAAATTTTGTTATCAAGGAGTTCATTTTCATGTGTCATTTCCTCCATTTCTATGGTTTAAACATTATCTTTTTTACCAGCAAAGTCTAATTCTTTGAAATTCCGTATAAAATACAGTACAGTTACTTCAATAGTATAGAGGAGGCTAGTATTAAAAATGAATGAAGTCATAAAAACATTAACAAGTCATCGCTCTTATCGCAAGTATGATGATCAAAGTCAATTAGCAAATGATGAATTGGATGCGATACTTTCAGCTGCACAATCCGCACCAACGTGGATCCATGGACAGCAAGTATCCGTTATTGTCGTTCAAGATAAGCAACGCAAGGGAAAATTAGCGGAGCTATGTGGGAATCAGGATTATATTAATCAAGCCCCAACTTTTCTTGTGTTTTGTGCTGATTTTAATCGAGCGAAAATTGCAAGTGATCTCGAAAAAGTACCGTTTGAATCAATTAATGATGCTGATGCCTTGTTAGTTGGTGCAACAGACGTCGGAATCGCATTAAGTAATGCAATTGCTGCTTCAGAATCATTAGGTTTAGGTATTGTTCCAATTGGTGGCATTCGAAAAAATCCGTTAGGTGTGATAGAACTGTTAGAGTTACCAAAGTTTGTTATACCGATCGCAGGACTATGTATTGGTTACGGTCTTGGTGACACCGAACTAAATCCTCGATTACCTAAAGAGGCTTTTATCCATAATGAAACATACAACAAAAATCAGGAAAATTACATAAAATCATATAATGAAGTATATAAGAATTATCAGTTAAAAAGAACGAACGGACAAAATGCGGCAACCTGGACAAAAAAAGTAGCAAGTTTTTATGCAGGGCACCATTACAACAATCATTATCCTGATGTTCCTGTGATGCTTAAACAACAAGGATTTATCAGTACAGATTTAGCTGAAAAGTAGTTCTTATTAAATCCTGACAGGTATACTCTGTTAGGATTTTTTCAGCATTAGAATCTTACTTTTTATCTCGTGAAATTCAAATACTAGAAAAAGTTGCACTTCAATTAGTTATGCGCAACCTTAACAATACTCTAGTAATTTTTTATTGATTTTATCCATTACTCCCATGTCGGTAACCATATCCCAAGCGATCATTTTTTTAGCTCCTCATTATTTTTAAACGGGCTCATTTTTTAATTTCACCACTATATAAAGCGCCATATTCAATCTTGTCGTCCTGCTTTTATTTAAATTTCATTAACCCCTTGAACTGTTATAGATGAAAGATTATTGAGTTCAAATCTTTTTTTTGAATCGATTTTGCTTTTAGAAAAGGAATCTCTCCTGCCTAATTTTAACATATACTACCTTTTCTAACGATCATTTACTTACTTTAATTACCGCTTACATCAAAAACTAGAATTTATTTGATCACTCAATCCTAGTTTTCTCCTTCTTCATTTATAAATCCCCCGCTAAAATTAGAAATACTTCAAAGGAAATAGGTTTAGTTGGATAGTTTTAAGGGTATCATTCATAATGGTTAAATCCTTTTCCATTTAAATAAAAGGATCGTAAACATATCTGGAAAAAGCGCGGTTACACAAACTTGTCTTTAATAATGGGCTGTTTTCGCAAAGATTGTTGTTTTCCTTACAAAGTACTAATGTACACGTTTTAAGGATACCTTCATGCTCTTTTAGAAAAGAGCTTAATAATTAAAATATGGAGGGGTAATATATGATCGAACAAAATAAAAATGGTTTTCGTCATGAAGGAAATTCCAGTGATGAAGAAATGATTAAACTTGTAAAGGAAGCCATGTCATCTGGCATAAACAAAGACGAATTTAAACATTTTATCAACAACAAAGGAAAACAGACTTCTAATCAAAATAAACAGTAAAAAAAGGACCTGGGTAATTATTCAAGCCTCTTGAATAACTAACAGGTCCTTTTTTTCTGTAAATTCCTTTACTACTTATCCCTTTAATTGCTTAAATTCATTTATAAATGTATCTGGGCGTGTTTTCACTGTGTATGAATACATCCCTTTAATTGTATGTAAATAAAGAAATCCCATTTTATCGGCAAAAGCACGAAAAGATATATCTAACACTTCTTCCATTAAAAATGTATCATTTGATGTACATACAAAATTAGAGGACAATGTTATTTCATGCTGTTCTTCCTTTTGATACTGAACAATTCCATCAATAAATCTTGTTACTGTAAAATATGGTTGATTCGCGATAATATCCACAATGACCTCCTTATAGGAATAACTATCTGCTAATCAAATAAATAAGTTCTATTTTATCAAGAATAGATCTAGACTAGACAAAATGAGAGACTTAAGCAGTCTCCATTGCTACCAATTATATAGGATAACGGTTGATTTTTACATATATACGCTTATCTGTTTATTCGGTAACATAGAGATGACTCGGAATTTCACTTATAAACGGGGTTAATTCATTTTTATAAAAAATAATTAAATCATGCATTGCTCTTGTACACGCTGTATAGAAAAGATTCCTTACATCTTCCCCTTCATATTGCTCGTTAGAAGCATTAAATACAATAACTGCATCAAATTCAATACCTTTTGCCAGATATGCAGGTATGACAACAACACCTAAATCAAACTCATTACTGTGTTTATCCACCAGATGAATTTGAATATCATCTTTTAATAAATGATAAACCTCTTCGCTATCTTTAGCAGTCTTACAGATTATTGCAATAGTTTTAGCTGTTTGGAGTCTTTCGATCGTTTGAACTACACTTCTGATTATTTCAGCTGTAGAATTCTTACGAATAATTACTGGCTTACTACCCTCTCGATTAAATGGTTCAATTTCCTTCCCTTTCTCAATCAAAGCACGAGTAAACTCAATAATTTGTTGTGTAGAACGATAGCTTCTTTTTAACTCGATGATTTCAGTCCGTTCTGATTCAAATAATTCTTTTAACGCTATAATACCTGAATATGAATTATGTGTGTAAATCGCTTGGTTCAGATCACCTAATACCGTTAGCCGAGCATTTGGGAAAAGATGCTTTATAAAAGCAAATTGAAACGCTGAGTAATCTTGTGCCTCATCAATGAAAACATACTTCACACTTGTATTCACTTTAAATCCTTCAATCATCTCTTTCATATACAAATATGGTGTTGCATCCTCGTATGGTAAATTTCCATTCTTTATCTCACTGAGAGTAAATGTAGATATTTCATTCCAATCAGAATCAAAACGTTTCTCCTGAATGTACGTGTCCCTTGGTAATAAGAATAATTGCTGATAAATTGCACTCATATCTATAAAGAAATGCGCTTTTATAAACTTACGAACCTTACTGAGACGTCGTTTTACAACATATTTTCTAAGTATGTCCTGTTCACGATCAAAATCATCAAATGTGTCTTGTGAAAACCTCTTTTGTTTACTTAGTTTTTCAAAATAAAACTGATATTCATCTTTACTTAGATATTGAATTTCTGCATCGACCCATTCTTTCTTAAATTCACCTTTTGAGAATTTCTTTAGTTCTTTCAGCAACCATTCAGTTACAAGTTTCATCCGATTAGTAATTGACATACCAGAGCTCAGATTATAAAAGTATGAGTAGATCTCTTTTGAACTGATAATTTCTTTATCTCTGAATACTATATCCCTGAAAAGTAATCCCTGTTCACTCAAAAGAGTAAGATACTTTTCTATTGTTTCCATAAATTGAAATGACGATTTATATTTTGCCGCTTTCCTTCTGACATGATATTGACTGTCTGTATGAGCAGTTAGCATATATTCCATTTGTAAAAAGGGATCCTCGACGTTAAAGTGATCACCAAGTGAGTGCTGTAGATATTGTTGAAATGTAGTTTGCTGCATATTTTCTTCTCCGAGTTCTGGTAATACATTTCTGATATAACTGTTAAACATCGGATTTGGAGAAAATAATAAAATTTCTTCTGCATTTAATGTTTCACGATATTTATATAGTAAATAAGCTACCCTTTGAAGTGCAGCAGACGTTTTCCCACTTCCAGCCGCACCCTGTACAATTAGCAATTTCCCCTTTTCATTGCGAATCACTTTGTTTTGCTCCTGCTGGATCGTCGCAACAATACTTTTCATTTGTATATCTGATTGTTTACCAAGAACCTCTTGAAGCAGTTCATCTCCGATTGTAATTCCTGAATCAAACATACCTATTATTTTAGCCTTTTTTATGATGAATTGTCTTTTTAGTTTTAATTCACCACTTACTGTACCACCAGGTGCAGTAAAATTGGCAGGTCCAATTGAGTAATCATAGTATAAGCTAGAGATTGGTGCACGCCAGTCGTAAACAAGAAACTCATCTGAATTACGATCAATGTAAGAGGCAACTCCTAGATAAATACTCTCCACCAAGGTTTCATCTTCCTCTAAAAAATCAATCCTAGCGAAATATGGAGCTTCAATTAGTCTTTTTAAATTTTTTAAGTCTTGGTCTAAATTACGATGACGACGCTCTCGTTCTGATAAAAATTCAGCTTGTTGCCTTATACTTGTTGCCGTTTCTCCTGCTTCGACAGCATCATCCATATTGACTGTTACATCTTCCCAGAAGTCCTTACGTATTTTCACTACATCCGTTTTAACTGAAGAAGTTTGCTTCTCTATCCAAGCAACATCTTCAGTCATTCTCGATATGACTTTATCGATTCTCGCTTGTTCTTCTTTTAGATCAACTTTATTTTGACTCATGATAACCCGCCTTTATCTTCCTACTACTTACTGTCCTTGAAAAATTAAATGAAGGAATTATTATTCTAATAAATCTTAGACTATATTAGTTCGCTATATATGATAAAAAACCTTCAAAAAAGAGTATTAAAAAAGGAAAAAAAAGCTAACATAATTGTTAACTTTTTAAATAATATCTCCCCTTTTATGGGGGGTTCTTACATAACTTTTTTCAAGAACTATCATATAGAGCCTTTGTCAACTATATCACTGTAAGTCAAATTCAGATAGAGAATCCATATGACTTGCTATCATTGCTATAATTGTACTAGCTTCTTCTTTACTGAATATAAAGTTGGTCTCATCTTTAATTAAATCATCTTCCTCTGTTCGAATCCGGTTAATTCTACGGAGAACGCCATCACCTGTTTCTTGAACAACACCAAATTGATAGGTAACCTCTACTTCATTCTCATATGTAAAAGCTGTAACCTCAGGTGTTTCCCAATCAACATCTATTTCTTCAAAAATTGAATCCTCTTGAACTACTGTTTCATCAAGCAGTTCATCTTCATCTTCTTCTTCATAATCATCATTCATATAGATATGAAAGCTCTCATGAACTGCATCAATAATATCCTCTATATCTGAAAGAATCATTCTAGAAGTTTGTTCGTATTCAAAATCAAATGTTTCAATATAGAAATCCCCATTATAAGGATCAAAAAACAATGTACAGAAATAATCACGATCGTCATCTTCGGTCTCAACGAAAAATTCTATTCTCGGATGCTTGGCACCACGGTCAATAGACATATGACCCACTTGATCATACTTTTCACAAATTGATTCAAGATGCTCCTGCAATTCACCACTCACACGATCAAACCATTCTATACTCATCATTGAACCACCCTTCGTATGTTTTCATTTCTAGTATGTCCTAGTAGATCAGAAAATCTGCATATTTTTTTTATCAATGCTGATTTTTAATTACAAATATGTAATGCTCTTTTAAGGAATAGCCCTAATCGAAATAATTGGAATCACATTAACATATAGATACATAAGATATAATCATCATTTTATATATGCTCTTTTCTAAATGTTTGTTACTTACCAAACCAAATTTATCATTGGATTTATTTCGTATCAATAGAAGCTATTTGAAAATGGAAATAGCTGAGTCCTTTAACGAAAAAGCATAAAGATACGTAGAAGTATTACGAAGAGTAACAGTCTTTGAGAAAACAGCCTATTATTAAGTGAGGAAAGGAGTGAATAATTATTGGTCTTTATAAAAAATGAGACAAATCCAACTATATTTAAAAATCCTTCTACACTTAAGCTATCTTCAAATCAAGAGTCGTTTCGTAAAAATTACTTGCAGGAATTTATCGAAAAGCAATCCGATATGAATGCTTCTTTAAAGAACTCATCTATTGAAGTAAATATGCTGGTAAATGAAACAAAGGTTGAACAATTACAGCAATTTTCGCATGTTATTAAGCAACTAGATCAACAGAATCAACGTACCACCCCACTACTTGAAAATATAAACAAGCAAGAGGAGATCTACCACACCTTATTGGAACGATTTGAAGCAGTTGATCAATTTAATGATAAATTAATAAAGAAACATGAAAATGAAGGATTAATTAATCAAGTAATTGTCGATCAACTTACCATACAAGATACAGAAATTAACCAAATTTCAAAAAAAGTTGAAGAATATCGCGATTTAAATTACAGCCTTACTGAGCAATTAGAAGAACAAATAAGAATAAACGGAGATATTCTAAACTCAATAGAACTACAGGAATCTTTTCATAAAACTATATTAGAGCGTCTAGATCATCAAGATGCCATAAATCAAAAGATGTCAAGAGAAATAGATAATTTAAAAGCAACACTATTTGAGAGAATAAGCTTTGTTGTTGATAAAATTGAAGAAAATTATAAACAAATAACTGGGTATATCACACAGCTTTTTTCAAAAACTGGATTTATTCAAAAGATTACAGTTGATAAAGAAAAAAAGAAGAAAGAAACGACAACTCCAAAATAATTTGTGTAGATAAGCTGATTTAAATTTGTCTATTTATGAAATTCACTAAATAAATACGACAGTTAAAGCAGCTTATTTTTCTTTCCTAGTTCTAAGCTAGTTTTCCTTTTTCTTGATAAAACAAAGTGACAACAGCTATGACCTATCAACAATCCTGATGTTCACCATAAACCATGCTTAACATTTGGGTTGAGTCATGATCAGAAACCTTCTCATAATCTTTTGCAAAGTGCTTTAAACTATCACAAAATCCTACATTATCATCGCCAACACTTTCTGACCAACTTACAAAGTTTCTGAAATCTTCCAATGGATCATATGAACCAAAGCTTGCAACAACGTCGTTCTGATTTCCTAATGTTGTAACTTCTATTCCTTTATATGTATCTGGTTGGTGTTCCTCATATTTAATACAAGCATAGAAAATCATCTATTATCAAGCTCCTTTTTAATTAACGGTTGGCTTTATTTTTATACCATCAGTGTAAATTTATGTATTACTAACTTGAATAATAAAGGGGAAGCTATTAGGAGAAAAACTATTTGGAGGAGCAAATATGTCTAAAAAGCTACCCGATTTCATTAAGAGTGAATATTTTGTTGCTGAGCCTGGTAACTGGCATCTAAAAGAAGGAGCACCTAAGCAGCTGCAAAAAGAACTTTCACATTATATTCAATCGCTAACCATTGTTCAAGATGAGCCAGGTACAATTAACAGTATTCACGTTTCCTATCCGTATAGTGAATAATATAGTGAACGGATAAATTATAAAAAGGCCCAAAATCCATAGTGGATTTTGAGCCTAACTCTTTGTTATTAAAAACTCATTATTTATCAATTGAAAATGAATATTTTGTTGTCGTTTTATACTCATCTCCGACATCTAAAATACATGGTGAAAAATTAGGCTGATTAATTGAGTCTGGCAGACCTTGAGTTTCAAGGCAAATGCCTATATATTTCTTTGACTGTACATCCCTAATTTGAAAACTATCATCAACCATATTTGAGGTATAGACAACCACACTTTCCTCATCAGTTTCAATTACCAATTTTCTTCCACTTTTCTCATCCACTAACACGATTTCTTGGTTATGATTTTCCTCCAATAAGAATGGATGATCTATCCCTTGACCAACTAATTTGATTTGATTATGATTAGATGTTAACCCTTCTGCTATTGCTTTTCCACCCCGGAAATCAAATGGCGTATTTTCTACATCGATATAATTTCCAGTCGGAATAAAATTATCATTAAGTTCAAGTGCTTGTTTACTTTTTAATTTTAAATGATGTGTTTGAATATCATTTTTAACATTACCACTTAAGTTAAAATATGTATGATTTGTTAAATTTATTAATGTCTTCTTATCCGTAGTTGCACTATATGTGATAAGTAAATCATTTTGATTCGTTAACACATATGTTACCTTAACAGTTACATTTCCAGGGTACCCTGCTTCTCCATCCTTACTTATATATATAAATTCGACACCAACCTCATTTTCGTTTTCAAATGTTTTGGCATCCCAAAGCTTACGATCAAATCCTTCTGGTCCACCATGTAAATGGTTTGTGTTTTCGTTTTGAGGTAATGTATATGTTTCTCCATCTAATTTAAAGCTTCCGTTGTTTATTCTTCCGGCTACACGACCGATAACTGCTCCAAAGTATGGTGAATTTTCTATATAGTTATCTACATCATCAAAACCGAGTACAACATTTTCTGGTTTTCCTGCTTTGTTAGGGGTGAGAACTTCAGTAATGATACATCCAAGTGTAATGCATGTTACTTTCATACCATTCCTATTATGTAAAGCAAAGGAATAAACAGTTTCCCCTCTTAAATCCCCGAAATGTCCTTTTTCAATCTTCATATCTTTTTCTCCTCCATGTAAAAACGTTTAGTATGTCTTGAGATGATCTTTACTTGAACCAGAAATTTTCTCAGGTTCTCTTTTTCAAAAACATCAATCTCTATACTATTACTCATTCACCCAGAAATTCCTGCAAGATCTGTAAATTTTTTTAGAACTATTAGCAAATAATTTAAAAACTAAGCAATTTTCTATCTTTTAATCAATTCGATTTATATATTGGATAATTTCCCCATTTGCTATTTCCCACTTTTTTGTTGGTATTTGGTGACTCACATGTTTAATGAAAACAATGCGATGATGAGATGTTCTTTTTTTAAAAAACGAATAATATTTGTTAATCGCATCAGACTTCGTTCCATACAATATGAGTAATGGAATATTTATATCTTTAATGTCATTAATTAAATTGATATTGAGAACTTCTTTATAATATTTATACCAAGCATCACCTTGTGCTTTATTCATGTGAGAGATTAGTAATTTTTGATATCCTGGATTTGTCGTATGACTGATAGCTAATATCTTCGTAAGAATACTTCTATGGTTCTTCACAAAATACATCCCCATCTTATGTTCTATTCTCAACGTTGAATTTAATACTGCTGGATATCCTCCAATTAAAATTATCCCATCCACTCGTCCAGGATAATGAGAACTAATATATTGCGCGATCGCCCCTCCTGCTGAATAACCACAAAAAATTGCTTTTTCAATCCTCAATTTGTCTAGAAATTCAATTAGTTCTTCACTATAATAACGAACAGATATATCGTTTACATTTATACGTGAACTGTCTCCATGTCCTGACAGATCAGGTAAAATAACTCTCATCTTTTTACTTAGCTTACGCTGATAATAAAAGACATGTCGCCCCATACCGGGAGGGTGAATAAAAACAACTGGCTTACCACTTCCAAAATCTTCATATGAAATGTGTTTATGATTATTTAGAATTGCCCTTTGCACGTAATGACCTCCAATGAATCAATAATTGTATTATGTGTATTATTCCACAATTAAAGTATGTTAGCCGTATTAACACCCATTGATATCACCTAAAGTAAATTAATTTATCCTTGTTGGATAAACTTACCTTTATAATCTAGAATATTAAAGCTAAATTGTGAGATATTAATTATCAACATTTACATTATTATTAACAAATAAACTTAAAACCTCAAAATGCGGGTTAGCTTAGTAGGAATTAACCTTCCTTGGTGCAAATCCAAACTAACCCTCCAAAAAATTTAAAGGAGATGGATTTATATGGCAAACAACGGTAATAACTCAAACCAACTATTGGTACCTGGTGCATCTCAGGCTATCGATCAAATGAAGTTAGAAATCGCATCAGAATTTGGTGTAAACCTTGGTGCTGAAACAACATCTCGTGCAAATGGTTCAGTAGGTGGAGAAATCACAAAACGTTTAGTTTCTTTTGCTCAGCAACAAATGGGTGGAGGAACAAGATAATAAAACTTAATATTTTATGGAAGAAAGACACCTTAAATGGTGTCTTTTTCAAATGTTTTTTTCATGAAGAAGTCGAAATGAGGTTATTATAGGAAAGATATAAATACAGAATAAGGAGATGGAGTTTAAATGGTGAACCAAAACTTTGACCGATTTATCAAAACAGAAGCTAAACATAAAGGTGTATACCTAGGTTCAGACCAACCTAATTCACATAAAAAAGACAGACATGAAGACGAAGCAAATTCGACTGGTGACACAGACATGTCCGTTGGAGCAATCGGAAGAGATGTTTTTAAAGAAAATAAATAAATGATTGTTCTTTCTATAGCAGTGCAGATTATTAGGCACTGCTATTATTGTGGGTGTTATGGAATTATTATGAACGATACTCCCCATATCCCATGACAACCACCTGAACCTTCGCCATGTCTTTGTAAGTACTGTTTAAACATATTTTTATATCGGTTTGTTCAATACCTAATGATTCTTTCGTGACACCGTCAGCTAATCTAGTTATAGATTGATTCCACTCCACTGATGTAAGATGATATCGATCAACTATTTTGATTTCTCGGAAAATCGTTTTCCTCATTCACATACGTAACGACGTCTTTTATATAATAATTGAGTCTTTCTTTCAAACCATTTTAAATGTTGGATTCGTTGTAGACGATAATCAAGAATTCGCTTTGTTGATCTATTACAACTAGGACGCTTATGAATCCTTTGTTCCATTTCTATATATAACTTTACTACTTCTCCAACTTGTTTAATCTTCGTTATGTTAACATCTTTTAAACCTGGGATATTCATGGGAAAAATCATATACACGCAAACTCCTTCTCTACTTGTTTCTCGACAATTCAAGTATATAAGAATGTGATGTTTGCGTGTGTTTTTTGTTGCAAATTAAATTGAGGGATACCCCAACAAATAGAACCATCCCTGTTAGTGGGTAAAACTTCTGCTTAGTAAAATACTGACAACATCCTATTCTCACAGAAGGCTATTATACTTTCCTTAGTTTTTTCACTTTAATCTTTAAAATCAACAAAAAGACCAGTATCTCTACTGATCTCATTTCTTTTTACCTGGCAACGTCCTACTCTCACAGGGGGAGACCCCCAACTACCATCGGCGCTGAAGA
>NZ_JCAXET010000024.1:0-59397 GCF_059758525.1 Metabacillus sp. GQ13 | reverse complement strand
CGGCACTAGGATTTTTACTGTTTAAATCCCTCTTCAAAGTAAATGCCAATATATTAAGGTTATTTACTCCAACAATTCAGCTTTTGCATACTCTGCCAAGATTATTCCTATTTCCTTATTTCGTTGCCATTCTTCTTCTAATACAGAGAGTGGTGGGCTTGTCTCATTTACGGAATAACTCAGCTCAATTGTTAGTGCTGGTTTTTTATAGGTTTGAATAAACCAATCGGTATATCCTCCACCAATGGCATTTGTAGGGGGATACGAAATCTGATAACCTGTCTTGTCTGCTACTTTTTCAACCAGTTCGACATCTCGTTGTAAATGTTCCAACCCATTATAGTAATACCAATAAATCATCCGTCCAGATGTATGATATGAAGCAGATGTTAATGGCTGTATTTCATTAGTAAATCCCAGTAGTGCCTTTGTTTCTGAAGCTTCTACTGGCTTTTCTCCTTTGTAATGTGAATATGAGGCATATCGTTGATCCCCTTCAATTTGTGCCCATCCTGCAGGCCATTGTCGGTTTAAATCGACTCCCAAACCATTAGCCTTCCACCTTGAAAAATCATTCTCTCCATTATTCATATCAAGATAAACTTCTTGTAATAGGAAAGGCAGATTCGATATCCCTTCTTGCTGGATCACGACACCATCTGGGTTTACCATCGGAATAAACCAAACTGAAATATCATCAAATACCCTTAAGCTATGTCCATATAATGTTTGATTCTTCTCATATCCTTCAGCGTATTTCTCGATCATGGTCATAATGACGTGGGTCGTTAGCCACTCGCGACCATGATGACTTCCCGTTATAAAGATAGAGTGTGAACCCTCCCCCACCTTTACAGCTAAAATTTCCCTTCCAAGCTCAGATTGTCCAATTTTTTTCAGTTCTAACTGATATGTATTAGCTAAATCAATCATATCTTGTTTCATTCGTTCATATGTATATTTTTCTGTGGCAGCATGGACTTGATTAGTGTCGAAAATAAGGAATAGGAGAAGCGATAAAAACAGTTTTTTGATCATTTATAACATTCATCCTTTTTGCTATTAGCATATCTTCAATCGGTCCTTTTTATAAGGGGAATCACTTCCAAGCCTTACATGACAATGACACCAAGTTTTGTACAGTAAGAAAAAAGGGAAAACACATACAATAGTCATATCTCCTTAAGAAGGAGGGAGCTTTCATGGACAGTGTTGATTATGATAAAGCTTTATATTACACACATCGATCACAGTGGGATAACTTGCTCATTCTAATGGTTCGCACTAAGGATGATTTCCTGTCAAAGAAAATAGAGCTTTTTTTACATGCCTATAACTTTGAACAAGACTACAAAGAAGTCGAAAAACAATTATATTCGTTGTTAAGATATATTGATCATGCAGTTGAATACCCAGAACAAGAATTGGAATATGCACAGCAAATTTAGTTTTCCAATTAGCTTACATTTAGAATAAAATAAAAGGCTGTCACTAGGTAGTATTTGTTATACTATCTAATGTCAGCCTCTTTTTTATTTTTCCAATGCATAATATGCATTGGTATAAATTATTAATTCATCAACTAATTGTTTAACTAACAATGCTGGTTCTGTTTTGATTTCCTTTTTTTCGTAATCAAAGCAGTGTGGATCAAGGGCTAATTGTTTAGGAATGGCGTTCGCATAAACCCCTCGCATTACTGTTCTCATATTATTTAGAGCATTTATTCCCCCTTTTCCTCCACCTGCGATTGCAATTAATCCGACAGCCTTATGTTTGAATTGTTCACTACTTAAAAAGTCTAATGCATTTTTTAAAGCTCCACTCATACCACTATGGTATTCAGGAGATAGTAAGATAATAGCATCAGCATTATTTACTGCTTGTTTAAGATCTTTCACTACTTGTAACTCTTGTTGATCTGCTTGCCCATTAAATAACGGTAGGATCTGTTCACTTAAATCAATATAATCTGCTTGGTTTGAGGCCGCAATAAATGAGGCCGCAATCTTTGTTCTTCCTGTTTTCCTTGGACCTCCACCTATAACTAACATTTTCATATCTACATCTTCTCCCTCTTGTTTTAATAACCATTTTTAACTGCATATAAAGCCGCTTGAGTACGATCAGCAAGCTGAAGCTTTGCAAGAATATTCGAGACATGGGTTTTGACTGTTTTCTCAGTTATAAATAAGGCTGATGCAATTTCCTTATTGCTTTTCCCTTTGGAAAGCTCCGTCAAAACGTCCTTTTCTCGCTTTGTTAAATCACTGAGTTTTGACGATTCTTGAGTAGCTCCCATCGTTAAATGTGTCATAACGTGAGAAGTGACCTTTGCATGTAATTTACTTTCCCCTTTTAAAACATCATGGATTGTTTCAACTAACTCATCAGGCTCAATGTCTTTAAGCTGATACCCTGAAGCCCCAGCTCGAATCGCTGGTATAACATGGTCTTGGTCCGCATAACTGGTTAATATAATAATTTTCACTAATTCATTCATCTCTCGGATTGCCTTTGTTGCCATAACGCCGTCCATTTCAGGCATAGATAAATCCATTAATACAACATCAGGTTCTAGCTCTTTAACTAATTTGACCGCTTCTTTACCATTTGCTGCTTCACCAACAACCTCAATATCCTTTTGTGTTTTTAAAAAGAATAACAATCCCCTACGAACTACGTGATGATCATCAGCTATGATTACTTTAATTTTCGACATGGTTAAACCCCTTTATTCAGTGGAATCATGAGATCTATCTGTGTCCCTAAACCAGGTGCACTAGTCAATTTGAAATGGCCTCTTAATTTCATCACACGTTCCTTCATTCCCTTAAGTCCTAAAGATGGGATAATTACATTTTCATCATAAAAGAAGCCTATACCCTTATCATTAACGGTCATTTTTACCATTTCTCTAGATCGTATAATTGACAAAGAAACCTTGTTAGTACCTGCATGTTTTTTACAATTATTTAATGCCTCTTGACCGATTCGCCAAAGCTCTTCCTCGATATGACAAGGTAATGTATTGACCCCTGAGATTGTTGATTCCAAACATAAACCTAACACATTTGCATAATTCAGTAGTGCTGCAGCAATGCCATTTTCTAATCCCTGTGGCCTAAGCTGCCAGATCAAAGCTCTCATTTCAGTTAATGCTTCTTGTGACAGCTCCTGCATGTACGTGAGCATTTCTTTTACATCTAGTTGTTCTGTCATTTCCTTTGTTCCTCGTGCAGTCAACATAATTGAAAATAATAACTGGTTAACCGAATCATGTAAATCCTGTGCCAACCTGTTTCTTTCTTCAATCAGCGCATGTCTTGTCTCTTTTTCAGTAAGTTGAATTCGTTTAATCGCTGTTCCAACTTGAAGGGCAACTGATTCTAATAAAGCGAGCTCACCATCTGAAAAATGCAACCTATTAGGGGATGCTACATTTAAAAGTCCAAATTTTTCGTCTCCTGCAACTAAAGGTATTGTTGCATGATGAGTAATTCCGTTTGTATCTCCCCACTCATTTGAAATGGCATTTTCAATTCTCTGACAAGAGATGATATTTGCTGCTTTCCTTAATTTCCCCTTATTATACTGACATACACACCAACAGCTTCCTTCACATAATGGTTTTCTTCGTTCCCATGCTAAACCATTTGGTAAAGCATGATCTGCTGCTAACTCATATTCTCCCTCTGAATTAATTAAGAAGATCCACCCGCTATCGAGTTCAATGACATGAAGCAACTCTTTTAGCACGTCGTTCAGCATAGTCCGTACATCAGTTGCAGCATTTAATTTTTCCGCAATCGTCTTTAGCGTATTTAGTTCATGTATATAATCATCTCTTCCGCTCATCATGTCTCTCCCTAGTCCCCATGTTTTCATACTACTATTATAACAACTTATTGTCAGTAAGCACCTTCTCTATCTGTATGAATTTTCTGCTACTTTTGGCGTAGAAAAGGGATGAATTTTTTTCACATTTAAAAAAACTGAAATATTGTTTGACACAACTGTTCATACTGTATATATTATATATAAACAGTATGAACAAAGGAGGCGAACATTTGAATATAATCATTAGGAATTCCAGTGACCACCCAATTTATTCTCAGATCAAAACACAAATTAAAGAACAAATCTTACATGGAGAACTTATTGAAAAAGAAAATTTACCATCGATAAGGAAACTTGCAAAGGATTTACAAATAAGTGTTATTACAACGAAAAAGGCTTATGAGGAGCTTGAAAAAGAAGGATTTATCGAAACCTATCCTGGCAAAGGATCATTTGTAGCAGCACAAAACAAAGAGCTATTAAAGGAAAAACAAATGAAGTTAATTGAAGACCAGCTTGAAAAAGTCATTATCGATAGCAAAGCTTTTAACATCGATTTAGAAGAACTGAAACATATCCTAACATTGCTTTACGAGGAGTGAATATAAATGGAAAATCTTATTGAAATCAAACATGTAACAAAAAACAGAAAAAACTTTCAGTTAAACGATATAAATTTTGAGATTAAGAGTGGATTTATTACAGGTTTAATTGGCCCGAACGGCGCTGGAAAGACATCGTTAATTCGCTGTATCATGGACCTTGTGCACATTGACTCAGGGGAAATTGAATTATTTGGGTTAAAGCACTCTGAAGCGACAAAGGAGATAAAGCAAAGAATTGGATTTGTTTATGATGAAAACTATTTTTACGAGGACTTAACAATCGAACAAAACAAGAAAATTGTGAGTTTATTTTATGACCAATGGGATGACCGTTTATTTTATTCCTACTTAAAACAATTTCAGCTACCAAAAAGGGAGAAAATCAAACACTTATCAAAGGGAATGAAAATGAAGTTTTCACTTGCAATCGCCTTATCACATCATCCTGAGCTTATCATTATGGATGAGCCAACATCAGGTCTTGATCCTGTTTTCAGGAGGGAATTTCTTGATCTATTATTGGATATTGTCCAAGACGAAAACAAAGCGATCTTCTTCTCCACACATATGACCAACGATTTAGAGCAGATAGCCGACTATATCGCCTTTCTAAATAACGGTGAGCTTGTATTCCATGATGAAAAGGAATCGATTTTAGAACGATATCTTCTCGTAAAAGGCCATACAAATGAATTAAGCGAGATCGACTCATCAAACATGATCGGCTTACAGAAATCATCGGTTGGATTTACAAGTCTGATCTTACGTGATGAAATAACTTCTCATGATTCATTCGTTTATGAAAAGCCAACATTAGAAGACATTATGTACTTCACAGTGAGGGGGAACAAACATGCAAGCACTCATTAAAAAGGATCTATATACACAACAGAAAGTGGTTTATCTTTTTAGTCTTTTTTGGTTTATTACAATTACAGGTTTTTTTACGGATGGGTCACCAATTAGACATGTTTTATTAATTGCCTTCACTTCATTTACTTTAGTGCTTTATTCAAACTTTAACACAATAACATCAGAAGAAATGCAATCTAGATTAATTAATAGCCTACCTGTTACTCGTAAACAGGTTGTTTTAGGAAAATATGTGACCGGAATTATTTGGTATCTACCAATGGCGTTACTCGTGACCATTTACGTTGTGCTATTTAACCTATTTGCTCCGTTTCCGTCTAGGCTGATTCATTTACCGGAATACATTATTGCCTTAACCATCATGTATTTATTACTTTCTATCTTCTATCCCCTTCTATATACAGTTGGCTATAAAGTAGCATCAGTATTAGTTGGAGTAATCATTCCGGTTACCCTTTTAATTGGCAATCAAATTATTGTGAATTTAACTGAAAATCCAAAATTCCCAAATGTTAAAGAGCTTGTTGCATCGTTAGCTGAAAAACAGTGGATGATAGCAGGATTTCTTACACTAGCAACTCTAATTATTTCAGTCATAAGCTACCAAGTTTCCGTTAAAATCTACTCCAAAAAGGATTTGTAAAAGTATCTAGCGCGCTTATCAATGAGGTATTGTCCATATATCATGTTTTATTGTCCGGGGTACTCTCGTTATTGTCGATCTTTTCATCTTAATTGTCCTAATCAACGTCTGATCAACCAAAACGAGAGATATATTGACCGATCGACAATTTTCTACATTATCACTAGTTTATGCCAACCTGTATCTCCTAGAAAATGTTCTCGGCTAACAGATTCTCCTAAAAATTGACGATAAGAAGTAATTGTTCCATAGTGGGTTACAATGAAAATCCTATCTTTATGGAAGCTTCTGCACCAAGCTATAAACTGTTTAGCTAAATCATTAAACTGATTATCAGAAATTGTATTTATACCATTTCTCCAGTGGATTCCTTCGCTATTTGTAATTTCTAGCTGGGGAAATTCCTCTTCAATCACTTCTTTTGCTAATGTTTGATCACAATCATAAGCCATATCTGGTGATAATAACGGAAACATTCGTGGACCAATTAGTGGATGAACTATTTTTTGACAATCCACATCAACTGTCCATATTAAAGCTGTTTGAATCGTACGTCTTAGGGGACTAATAATAAATAAATCATTAGATGAAACAGGAAAGGTTTCTTTAAGTGTATTTGCTTGAGATTCTCCAACTTCAGTTAATGAAGGGTCTTTCATTTGTAAACTTTGTGGCGGACTCATAACATGGTGTCCCTGTGCGTGACGAAAGAAATAAATATCTATACCTCTCAACCTCCCAAAATTGTTGATGTATACTCTATGCAAAACTAGTTAACACCATCAAATATGATCGAAAATGAAAAGGGGATCTTCCACTTTTGAAGATCCCCCTTTTCGACTGATTTAATTATAGCACCTAGTAGTTGGACAATTAGTCCAACTCACAATAGAAATAATCTATACTTAGTCCTGATTTTTCTATAATAGGACGTCCACCATTATTATAACAACCATTAGCTATTTCTCTGACTTCTATGTAACTAAAGAATAGTTGAGCAATAATTAAAACTCCTACTGAAACCATTACAGTAGAGATGATAATCGCTACTCTTTGTTTTGTTGTTAACTTTTTAAATGTCATATATAATCACCCGATATACAAAACATAGAACGATCCCTTTCCATAATTAAGATTAATTAATTATACCATTTAGAAGTTTTATATTATTAAATAATCTGTGTTTGAAACGTTTTCCTCACAGCTTTGTAACTCAAATCTTTTATCTAATTTCTTTCTCAACAACACGAATATATTTCGTATAATTAACCCTAGAATATTAAAAACTCTCTTAAATAATGACGATAGGAAGTTATTCTACCTCTGTGGGGAAAAATCTCATTTTTATTGAAGATATCACACTTGAACAGTTAATCAACATTGCATACTACATTGGAGCTATTAGTAGCATTAGAAACATAAGAATTGTTAACAATATGCTCAAGAAAATACTCAAAAGAGATATAAATATATTCCTTTTAATTTGTCTAACTCCGACTACGAGTCCTAATATAACTATACCCCACCAAAGAATAATAGCAAAGACTTCATTAAAGTTTGTTATTATTCCACCAAAGAACTGCTTTCTGTTCCTTTAATTTACGTTAAATAAATTTAAAAGGCACATCTCTTATTAAGAAATGCACCTTGCTTGTTGATTAGTACCAATACTACAATGAGATTATAACTACACTCCACTTGGATTTTTATCATTGTTTAGGTGAAGTTTTACGACTGCATGTGCCAATAGATCCGGAGCCATCATAACCGCAGAATGGTCTTGCCCTAAAAGCGTTTGATATTCAGCTTTCGGTAACAGATCAGCAAGTGATTTAGCTGCATTATGAAAGTACGATTCACTATTATCTCCAATCATAATTGATGTTGGAACATCCACATCCCATCGGTCGATTGGTAAAGGTTTACCAGATTGAGTTTCTTCCATAACCAAGCCATCATAAGCAAGAGTATGTGCCATACTTTCCATTACCTTCCATGAAGGATCAGCTTTCATATAACCTAGATATTCAGAAGGTATTCCGAGTGCTGCACTCATGAAATATTCTACAGCATCACTACGTCTGTTTTCCTCAATCAAATCATTCAATTGCTGAACATAATTTATTGGTACACGTGGACGACTATCATCAATTATAAACGGCGGCTCATACAAAAATAGCTTTGTTATTTTTACTCTCAGTTTGGTTGCAGCTTCAAGTGCTAACACGGCACCGGAAGAGCTACCGAACAAAAAGCTTTTGCCCCCTGCTTCATCTACAAGGACCTCGATGTCTTCCACTTCTCTTTCAACTGCATATGGGTAAGTATCGGTGCTTTGACCTCTACCGCGACGATCATAGTTGTAAACAGTAAAATGTTTGGCTAGCTTTTCTGCGAATTGTTGAGCATCTTTGTGATCAGCCGCGGCAGGTGCTACTAGAATTACTGCCGGTCCATTTCCCTGTTTTTCATAAGCAATTTTCGTTCCATCTTTTGAAAAGATTGTGTTCATAATTCCCCTCCATTTTTAGTTAGTAGATAGTCTTCGAGTCGATCAAAGGCATCAGTAAAGCCCTTGACCATCCCCATATCTTCGGCATTATTAAGGTCTTCGACACTGCTGAAACGAGTAATAATTCTTAGTTTAGAGCCTTTCTTTACCTCATCGAAAGTTACAATGGTATACATAGTACTATTTTCTGAAACATTCCAATTCTTATCAGTAAATGAGTCTATGTAGACAAGTCTAATCGGTTCAATAATTTCTTGATATACCGCTCTGCAATATGCCTCTTCTTCATCCCCATTATTCGGCCTTAAACTATAGCGCCAAACACCACCGGGTCTAACGTCCATCTCGTATACGGTGGAGGTCCAATATTTAGGGCCCCACCAACGAGCGATATGTTCCTGTTTAGTCCATCCTTCCCATGCAAGCCTAGGAGGAATAGCTACGGTACGTTCAATTGTGAGCTCTCGTCGTACCCTATCTTTGTAGATTTTTGTTTTTCTTCTCATTTCGATTCATCCTTGTTGGTTAATATTCTACCCCGTTAAATTGCTCCAAGTTTGATTGTTTGCAGTTCCACATGTAGCAGATGTTAAGGCGATTTATTCTCCTTTCGTTTAATGTCGAGCATATAGTCCTCAAAGCTATCTAGACGTTCTTCCCACAGGATGCTAAATGAGTCGAACCAAGCATCTAACTCCTGAAACGTTTGTGCTTGAAGGCTATATATACGTAGCTGTCCCTTAGTACGAGATCGTACTAATCCAGCCTCGCCTAAGATGCGCAAATGGCGAGAAACCTGTGGTTGGCCAATGTTGAGTCTCTGAACAATTTCACTTACAGAGTGTGGTCCCTTTTTCAAAAGCTCCACAATGTTGAAACGATTCGGTTCTGCGATTGTTTGTAATGTTAGTTGCATCGTAGTTATATCCATGTCACAAATATACATTTAAACGTATATACATGTCAATATATATAGTTGTGTGTGTTTGAATATATTTTCCATTCAAGATCATCTTTTTTACATCTAATTAGTAAATTTGCCTTTATTAACACCAAAATCATCATAAAGATAACCTTTCTAGGAGACAAAATTAATCTTTGCACTGTTTTTTATTGTTAGGTATCTGCAATTGGTTGGTCCTCATCGTCAAAAATGAAATCCTTAAAAAATAGTCGGTACCATTCCCCCATCCATACGGATCGGAGAACCCTTAAATGCAGATGCATATGGACTACATACAAATGTAGTTAGTCTACCTATTTCAATTGGCTTGATAAATCGTTGTATTTCAGATTGAGGTAGGTTTGTAGCCATAAATTCTTTCTCTTTTTCTGAAAAATCCATATCTTCATTAGAGTATATCTCCTCAATGATTTGATGCACATTTTCAGAGAGTGTTGGTCCTGGCATGATTGTATTGATTGTAACTTCTGTTCCTATTGTTAATTTAGATAAGCTTTTTGACAAAGATAACAGCATAGATTTTGTCATACAATACTGAGGCATTTGTCCTGAAGGCATAATTGCTTCTTCACTTGCAATAAAGATAATGCGACCATCATCATTTTTCAACATTTTAGGTAAATAAAATTTAGATAATCCATTTGCAGCAAGAACATTAGTACGAAAGTATTTTTCCCATACTTCATCATCAACGTCATCATATTGCATAATTTCATAAATCCCCATATTGTTAACTAAAATATCAATTTGGGGGTATTTATCAAATAATGCTTCTCGTTGTTGAATATCCACAATATCGGCTGTAGCATTTTGAGGAAGTGAAGCCGGGTAATCTGACTTAATTTCATTTACAGTTCGTTCTACCTCTTCATAGTTTCGTCCATTAATTAGTACATTAACTCCTTCTTTGGCGAGTTCAATGGCAATTGCTTTCCCTATACCTTTCGTTGATCCAGTAACTAAAGCTGTTTTATTGTTTAATCCCATATCCATAATACATCTCTCCTTTTAATTTACTTATAATGATTTTAAAAAAACATACCTATTTTAAAACAAATCAATTTATCGCGTTTTACTAAAATGTTCACTACGCCAATTTGAAGGAGTATCACCTTCCCAAAGGCGAAAGGCGCGATAGAACGAGTTTTGGTCTTCATATCCAATCAGGAAGGCCACTTCTTTTATATCAAGCGAGGGGTCTGCCAAGTACTCTCGTGCTTGCTCATATCGGGCAAGTGCTAACAGATGCTTGAAGCTCGTGCCTTCATCAGTAAGTCGGCGCTGCAAAGTACGATTGCTCATCCCCAATTCGCTCGCAACAGTCTGAATGTTGGGCCGCCCTCCTGTCAGGCTTCGTTTTGTGATCCACTTGACCATCTCGGTGATTGAGCAGCTATGTTGCTGTTCATCCAGCGAGCGGTCCAGTACGGGAGTCAGAATCTCTAGCAACTCTGCGTTGTACGAGACAAAGGAGCGGTCCAAATCGCTTCGATGTAGTGTCAACCGGTTACAATTCCCACCAATCATGATGCGACAGCCGAAGAAAGCTTCAAGTGCCTGTACGTCGCCCATCGGGTGCGAAAATTCAACGAACTTCGCCCTCAATGGTTGACCTGTGCCCCGTCGCCCAAGCTCCAGAAGAAATGCCAGTGTAATACCAACCATCATCTGCGGACCGGGTTGCTCGGTATCCAACCATTCCAGTTCGATTGTACACAGTTCGTCTCCTTCAGTGATACGTAAGCTCTCGGGGGGACACATTTGTTTGTACCGGACCATTCGGTATAGTGCATCGCGATAGTCGCGAGCATGATAAGTCGCTAAGACGGTCGGGGGGTACTGCGCTGCTTCAATGACGGTCGTAAGCTTGATAATTCCTTTGGCAGTGTCTTCAATAAGATCGGAATAAGCCTGCCAAATCGCGAAATATTGGGCTTGGGTGACAACCGGTTCAGTAATAATGGTGAGTGGCAGTCCTGCTTTTCGAACCACGTCGTGGGCAGCAATTCCTAATTGACGTAATCCTTCCCAAAAACCTGCAGGGAATTTAATACGTGTATGAGATGACATACATATGGCCCTCCTTTAGCTATCTACATATTCACTAGTTTTGGATGAGATTGGGTACTGCCTTGTTGGCGAGATAGTCATTATATTACATACTTAATGTCGCTCTGTAACTAGCAAAGAGCGACATTTCACTTGCAGATTATGCATTATTGTAAATTAACCAATTTATCTCCCGTAATGATTTCGAATAAAATTGCCGAATTTTCTTTTGTTAATTGAGCATACCGATTATCTCCTTGGACAATCTCTAATTTATCTTTATTAGGACTTATCCAGACTACTGCTTTCGCTTCTTATTTCAGGATTTTTAAACTGAAAAACAAATTGGTAGTCTTACTAAGGAGACAAATCGACATTGACACTTTCCCAATCAGTATCATCTAATACTTTTTTTACCTTCGAGACTTCATTATTATCAGTAACTTCCCTAAAGTCCTCTTATTCACTCTTACCCCCAATACCTCTTTGAACTTCAATTTTTTGTTCTTCGTTTTCTACTCCTGTAGAACAACCTGTCATTATAAAAAAATCAATACAATAATAATAGATAAAACTTTTGAATTCTCTTAGTTACTTTCACCCTTATCCTATTAGGCATTTGTTTTACTTTTATTTTTCGAGCTATTATCGAATGAACTTGCGACTTCCGTTTAAAAAATCCTTACCACTTGTTGAAGTAAAGCTACTCAATCGTTTTAGTACATTTTTTCACAATCTTATAAAACAGCGACTTTACTTTTATGATATTGAGTTTTTCGAAAATTTATAGGCACCAACAGCAAATAGTACTACAAATAATACTGCTACAAGACTAATAATATAGTCTTCAGTGATAATGTTCATGAACAGCATGACCAAAGCCGTTAGTGAAAAAAACACTGTAAAGCATCGTTTTAACAGTATGAATTTTAAGCGAAAACCAACTAAGGCCCATATTCCTGTCGTTAAAAATACCAACCATATCGTTACTTCGCTTTGTACTTCTATACTAATTAGTATGTTTAACAACACAAGGCCCCATGATGCTAATACCGAGTCTCGATGTTTTATATAAATTGGTATGAGTAATAATCCTAACAATAAACTACATATGCTAGAAGGCAAATTTTGTACAAAAAATATAGAATTAATCGTTAGTAATCCAAAGGCAGTTATGAAGATAAGCCCTCCACCATTGGGACTATATCGCTTCCAACCTTGTAAAAATAATAAAAATAAACCTACAGTTAATAAACCAAATAACCATTCAGTAAACCATTCTGCACCATACCATCGCTCTGACAAATTAATCAGTAGAACATTACCTAAAACAGCCACAGCATACATGACAAAACCCTTCATCTACTATCCCCTCTTTCTCTAAAAAGGCTACCAAAAAACAATCTTATTCATACAATACATCGAATAAATAAAGAAAATCAGAAGCTACTGCTAAGAGTTTTATATAATTATTTTTTAACCTCCTTTTTTAGAACTTAACAAAAAACACCTATCAAATTTACATACAATTTGATAGGTGTTTACCTTTACATTTTTTAATGTTCCCGATAGTTAACGAACCCGTTACATCCATTTGTCCGCTTTCTTCAACTTATTTACTTAAAGCTGCAATTAATTCATTTACCTTTTCCATAACTCCAGCTTCCAAAGCATTAAGTTTTTGCTCACTTTGTTCAAGTGTTTCACTCTTTACACCAAAGTAAAACTTAGCTTTTGGCTCAGTTCCAGATGGTCGAACACAGAACCAAGAGTTATCTTCTAGGATGTATTTTAATACGTTCGAGCCTGGCAATTCAATTTTCTCATTGGTGCCAGCCACTACATCCTGACGTTCACTTGTTTTATAATCCTCAATTACAGAAATTCGTTTTCCAGCTATTTCAGTAGGAGGATTTGTTCTAAAGGAATGGAGAATGCTTTGAATTTGTTCAGCACCTTCTTTTCCTTTTAAGGTAAGGGATTGTAAACCTTCTTTGTAATAGCCATACTCATTAAAAATCTCAAGTAAGCCTTGATACAAAGTCAGTCCTTTCTTTTTATAATATGCACTAACTTCAACAGCTAACAATGCTGCTTGTACTGCATCTTTATCACGAGCAAAGTCACCAATTAAATAGCCGTAGCTTTCCTCATAGCCAAATTGGAATTGATATTGTCCAGAGCGTTCATATTCATTAATTTTCTCACCGATAAATTTAAAGCCAGTTAATGTATCAATTGTGTCTAAGCCAAAAGACTTGGCAATATCTCGACCAATCTCAGAAGTTACAATTGTTTTTAAAACAACGCCATTAGTAGGAAGTGTTCCTGCTACCTTCTTCTCAGACAGTATGTAATGAAGGAGAAGGGCTCCCGTTTGATTTCCAGTAAGCACAACATATTGTCCTTCGTTATTTTTCACTGCAATCCCTAGTCTGTCTGCATCTGGATCCGTACCAATAAGGAGATCTGCATCGATTGCTTGACCATCACGTATCGCCAATGTAAACGCATCATGCTCCTCTGGATTAGGAGATTTAACAGTTGAAAAATTAGGATCAGGTAGTTCTTGCTCCTTCACAACCGTTACATTTTTATAGCCTAATGCCTGTAAACCTCTACGAACTGGTTTATTAGCAGTCCCATGTAATGGAGTGAATACTACTTTTACATCTACTTCTTTTGATAAAGTAGGATTAACAGAGATTGTTGTTAGCTTCTCAGTGTAAGCTAGATCAATTTCTTCACCTATCATTTTAATAAGACCTTGAGCTTTTAACTCTGTCTCGTCTTTTACTTCTATTAGTAATTCATCTTCAACCTTGTTGACATATGTTATGACTAAATCTGCAGCTGCTGGCGGTAACTGACCACCATCATTGCCATAAACTTTATAACCATTATACTCTGGTGGATTATGGCTAGCCGTAACCACGATACCAGAGAATGCATTTAAATAACGGACGGCAAATGATAATTCTGGTGTAGGACGTAATTCTTCAAAAACGTACGTTTGGATACCATGACTAGCTAATGTTTTAGCAGCCTCCATTGCAAACTCAGGTGACTTATGACGAGAATCATAAGCAATTGCAACGCCACGCTTTTTCGCATCGTCTCCAAATGAATCTATGTATGTTGCCAAACCTTCGGATGCCTTACGAACCGTGTACAAATTCATTCGGTTTGTACCTGGTCCAATTTCACCACGCATACCACCTGTACCAAATTCTAAATCCTTATAAAAGCAATCCTCTAAAGTCTTTTCATTACCTTCTAGTTCATTTAATAATGTTTGTAATTCCTTATCTAAATCATGCTTATTTTTCCAACGTAAATAGCTTTGCTCCCAGCTCATCTTGACCTCCTGGATATCTATCATATTCTCTCCAAATAACATCCCTATTTTAGCATATTCTAGGTCTATCCACACAATTGGATTTCTACAAATTCCGATAAATTCAATAAAACATAGATAAAAATTGGATGTAATGTTATTTCGCTAAAATGAAGTCTACTATTTACCAATCTATATTCGAGTTATTCCTTATATTTTATTATTTCAAAATATCATTATCTCGACATGAATCGACCATGACTTAAATATTTATGTAAACTATAACCCTTGCAATTTTAATAATTGGAATGCTAAAGGCTGACCCCTTTATATAGAGTCAGCCACATTCTATTTAGTGTTTCTCATTATAATTAATCGAATAAATATCTTTTCTACGATCCTTCAACTGATTTACAGTTCCAGATTGGCGTTGACGTCTTAGAATTTCCAAGTCGACATCACCTATCGCAACCATTTCAATATTGGGGTTACTTTCAACAACAATCCCATCTCGTGCAAATTCAAAATCAGAAGGTGCAAAAATAGCTGATTGAGCATATTGGATATCCATATTTTCCGCTTGTGGTAGGTTACCCACCGTTCCGGCAATAACTGTATATATTTGATTTTCCACAGCACGTGCTTGAGAACAATAACGAACTCTTAAGTAGCCTTGACGATCTTCCGTACAGAAAGGTGTGAAAATGATTTTAGCCCCACGATCTGTTGCAATTCGGGCAAGTTCTGGAAATTCAATATCATAGCAAATTTGAATGGCTATTTTACCACAATCTGTATCAAATACCTTCACTTCATCTCCGCGACTAATCCCCCACCATTTTCTTTCGTTTGGCGTAATATGCAATTTATATTGCTTTTCGATTGTTCCATCACGTCTGAATAAATAAGCAATATTGTAAATTTTCCCTTCTTCCTCAACTACATGTGAACCACCAATAATGTTCACGTTATAGCGAACTGCTAACTCAGTGAAAAGTTCAATGTATTCCTCGGTGAATTCCGTTAACCTTTGAATCGCTCTACTTGGTGACTTTTCATCAAGGAAGGACATAAGTTGCGTTGTGAAAATTTCGGGAAACACCGCAAAATCTGAATTTGCATCTGAAGCTACATCTGTATAATATTCTACCTGTTTTGCAAATTCTTCAAATGAATTAATTTGCTTCATCATATATTGAACAACACAAATACGAACCGGATTCGATGTTTTATAAAACCTCTTTGCATTTGGTTGATAATCAACATTATTCCATTCCATTAATGTTGCGTACTTATTTGAAGCTAAATCATCTGATAAATAATTTGGATTTATTCGCATTAACGTAAATTCATTTAATAACTGAAAAGATAAAACTGGATCGTAAATCTTATGTAATGTCACTTGCTGAACATATTCCCTAGCTGTAAGCTCATCAGAATAACGATAATAGTTGGGAATCCGACCACCAATAATAATACTTTTCAAATTAAGCCTTCTAGCTAAATCTTTTCTTGCTTCATATAAACGATGACCAATTTTCATGCGTCGATAGCTAGGGTGAACCATTACTTCAATTCCATACATATTATAGCCTTCAGGATCATGGTTGGTAATATAGCCGTTATCTGTTATATCGTCCCATGTATGACGATCATCATACTCATCAAAATTAAGTAAAAGACTTGAGCATGATCCGATAATTTTCCCTTCAAGTTCAGCACAAAACTGTCCCTCTTGAAAATGTTCAAGATGACTTTCAAGATGGTCTCGTTTCCATGGTGTCATACCAGGAAAACATTTTCCTTGTAGTTTCAAAAGCGCTTCAATATCACCTTCTTCAATATTACGAATGATCATCTTCTTTTCAAATTTAGATAAATCTAGTTCTTCTGACATAATGGTGGCTCCTTTAATAGGCTATTTCTAGAGGCTCTCTTCTAGAAATTTGTTGCTAGTACGAATAAAAATCGGCTGTTGGATTTTAATAATGTAAATTGAAGCTATCTCCAGAGAGATATCAGAGTAATTTATGAAAAGAGCACGAAAATAGGCTAAATTCGTAAAGATTTACATATTGCGAAAACAAACTAAAATTTTGATCACTCTGACTATATTACCCTTTATTTTTTATTTAAAAACGAGATTAGATCCTTCAATTTCATTTGTGCCATCGATTCAAGAGTATGATCCACTTCACAAAAGTCTAAATCCTTAGTTACCGCATTAGGAACAGTTACACAACTCATTCCAGCACGCTTGGCAGCCAATGCCCCGTTTGCAGAATCCTCAAATGCAATACACTCCTCTGGTCGTACACCAAGACATTTAGCAGCCTCAAGATATAGGGCTGGATCAGGTTTCACGATTTCCACATGATCGGAGGTACGAATACATTCAAAATGATCTAAAAGATTAAGCCTTTTTAAATGAGATGAAACCCATTGAAAATTTGAACTTGAAGCAAGTCCTATTTTAAGATTAAGTGTTTTAGCTGCTTCTAAGTACTCAACAACACCTGGTCTAGCCTGTTCTACTTCAATCCTTTTAGCAAATCTTTCTTTTTGCATTTTTGAAAGGAGTTCATAATCCAGCTTTCTCTTAGATTGTTCCTCAAGGTATGTAAAAGGGTGAAAATCAGATTTGGTACCAATTAATTTCCCCCATATACTTAATGGCAATTCACATTGATATTCTGCAAATAATTCAGATAAAACCTCGTATTCATGTGTTTCGGTATCCAAAATTAGTCCATCAAAATCGAATATAATTGCTTTTATCATTTCTCATCACCTCTATTATAGTATACAACTATTAGGTTATGCTTTCACTTTTCGAGCTATGTGGAGTTCGCTCCTTGTTTGAATTTATTGGTTAATTAAACCACTTTCTGTGATTATTGAGACCGTTTTGTCTTTTTATGAACCGCAATTGCCGATTATTGAACCGCTTTTCCGGTTTATTGAGCCACTTTCCCCAATAATTGAACCACTCGCTATATATAGTCCAAATTCTATATACGAAAAAACCAAAAAAGGAGACAATGTAACTTGTCCCCTTCTTTAGGTACTATTAATTAGGTTGTTTGATTTGGTACTGAAATATTTGTTAATGCTACTCCGGCAGCTTGGTCTGACATTTCATTTGTAGCTAAATCACCTAGTGCCACAATGCCAACTAACTGGTTGTTCTCGACAATTGGTAATCGACGAATTTGATGTTGTGCCATAACGTTTGCAGCCTCTTGCGTAGACATAGCTGTATGCCCAGAGACAAGATTTGTTGACA
Source organism: Metabacillus sp. GQ13 (assembly GCF_059758525.1). Taxonomy (NCBI): domain Bacteria; kingdom Bacillati; phylum Bacillota; class Bacilli; order Caryophanales; family Bacillaceae; genus Metabacillus; species Metabacillus sp. GQ13. Next base: position 41,288 of record NZ_JCAXET010000024.1, on the reverse strand, counting down.
TAACCTGTGAAATAGGTGTCGTACTATCTCCACCTTGCGCTGTTGATCTCGTTGTGATATCTCGATCAGTGATGATCCCTTTAAGCTCACCATTATCGACTACAGGTATAGAACCAACATTATTTCGACTCATAATTGCTGCAGCTTCTTTAATTGTTTGATTTGAGGATACTGTCTCCACGTTAGTTGTCATACATTCTTGAATAGTATTCAAGATTATTCACCCCTTTCGTACTTAGTATGAACAAATATTTCTGCTTTATTAAAAAATGTATTTACAAACATAATCTCTACTAAATAAGCCAAAGCTACATTTAAACAAACTATATTTCAAATGAGCCTTTGTACATTTCCTAATTTATTCCTAAAAAATATCTTCCATGACATATAATTTCTGCCCTTAAACGAAAGTTCACAATCTATCTATTTTACAGTACTCTTAGTTACGACTATAATTTAAGTAAATAGAGTTTTTGCGAGGAGATGCTATGTCAAATTCAAATGAAAAGCGTATTGAAAATTTATTATCGATTGGATGGGTAGCTTCTTTTATTGCTACATTAGGAAGTCTATATTTTTCAGAAATAATGAAATATACCCCTTGTAACCTTTGTTGGTATCAGAGAATCTTTATGTATCCATTAGTTATTATTCTAGGAATTGCTGTTTTTAAAAAGGATGCCAGCGTTGCCCTTTATTCTTTAATTCTATCTGCTATTGGTGGGTGTATTTCGATCTACCATTACAGTATTCAAAAGGTTGACTTTCTAGGGGATAATTCACTATCATGTGGTATTGTCCCATGTACGGGAGAATATATTAATTGGCTAGGATTTATTACAATCCCTTTCTTGGCACTATTAGCATTCATCACAATTTTCCTTACAAGTTTATTAATTTTAAAAAAGGCAGGTCGTTAACATGAAAAAAATCCTACTATTTGGTTCAATTATTATTGTCCTATTCGGGGCACTAATATTCGTAACAACTTATCAAAAAAATGAAAAAGCAGAAGGAAACGTATATGGAAAAGATGATTTACGCCCATCAACTATTTCCCTTTTAGATGATCCTAACTATCAAGACATCATTTTACCTAATGAATTAGAAGAAAAACTTGATAATAAAGAAGATACAATTGTTTATTTCTTTAGCCCTGAATGTGAACATTGCAAAGCTACTACTCCCGTTTTAATGCCTGTTGCAGATGATCTTGGTGTTGAAATTGGGCAATTTAACATACTTGAATATGAAGATGCTTGGGGACAATATAATATTACTCAGACACCAACTCTTGTTCATTACAAAGATGGAAAAGAAGTTGCTCGCCAAGAAGGTTCAAGTAGTGAAGAAGTCTTCGAATCACTATTAACAGAATGGAAATCTGAGTAAGAAAGTAAAAGGACGAAACCATACATGGTTTCGTCCTTTTATTGCATTTAGAATAATTCAAGCATATATTTTATGTTTTATTGGTCTCTCAACCTTACAAAAACATTAAACAATCCAATCATTAGCAGGTTTAATGAATTGACTGAATATGCCCTCTTGGCTTTCAGCTTCTTTGAATTGTGAAAATGAAAGTGGAAAAAAGTATCCATATTCATTTAAATTTAGACTATTACGTTCAAACATCTCTTGATATTCTTGCCCATGTTCACAATCATTAATATGGGCAAGTACTGCGATTAGTGCTTGTAGGCTTGAAATGATCTTAAAGGCATCCTTCAATGTTGAGTTATACAGTTGATCAGAAGCCTGAGGCTGCAATACTTTTTGCTCTTTTAAGACTTTAATTTCACCATCTGGAAAGAATTTCGGTAAGATTTCCGTAAATATATGTTCTACAAGCTCGGCAATATGGCTCTCTTGTTCTTCTGTAGAGGCAACAACAACCTTCATTTAAACCACCCTTTTTCTTTCTTTCATTCTCTTCTTTTTTCACTGTTCGTTTCTTGTACAGTGCTAAGCATTTTGACTTCTAGTTTACGCTTTTGTCGCTACAGTTAGCATAACATAGTATATTTCGAGATTGCAGAGGTAAGTGTTACCGTAACTAGATTGTACATCCAATCTTTAATCTGTATAATTTGGAATAGCAGTTTTCGCAAAGATAGTTATTTTACGTAAATAGCTCTACTTTACGGATTTAGTCTATCTTCGTGCTCTTTTCGGATATTTACTTAGTGATTTTCTCTTGAAATTGCTTTAATGGAATACGATAAAAATCCAAAAGCCGATTTTTATTCGTACTAGAGCATCAAACTTTTAGAAAAGAGCCTTGGGAATAAACAATTGAAATATAAGGATTGGTGATCTTGTTGAAGCGTTTTGGTGAATGGTTGGGATTTACTATTCCAGTAGAATGGGCGAATAACACAGTATTTCATGTATTATCAAAGGAACTTGGTGCTTCTAAAGCTTTGATTCAAAAATGGAACTCAGTGTCAGCTATAAAAAAAAATAACCACGTTGCTGACGTTAATCATAAACTTGAACGTGGAGATCTATTACTTTTGCATATATTTGGAGACGAGGAATATGGCGTACTCCCCGAAAATAAATCAATTGAGATTCTATATGAAGATGAACATCTAATAATCGTAAATAAAGAGGCTGGAATAGACACGCATCCAAATAAACCAGATCAAAAAGGAACATTAGCAAATAGAGTTGCTTATCACTTTCAACAGAACGGTTTAAAAACTAGAGTTAGGCATATCCACCGTCTTGATAAAGATACATCCGGTGCAATCATTTTTGCTAAACATGATTTAGCACATTCTTTATTAGATCAGGAACTAGAATTAAGAAAAATAAAACGGACTTACCTTGCAATTGTAGAAGGGGAGTTGGCAACTAGTAAGGGGCAAATTAATCAATCAATTGGAAGAGATCGTCATCACGCTACACGAAGAAGGGTTTCTCCAAATGGACAAACGGCTAAAACAAATTATCAAGTTGAAAATTATCTAGCTACTAAAAATATTTCTCTTTTGTCACTTAATCTCGATACAGGTAGAACTCATCAGATTCGTGTACACTTAAGTTCAATTGGCTATCCGATAATAGGTGATACATTGTATGGGGGAAAAAAAGGGATGATTGATAGACAGGCTTTACATGCTATTAGTATTTCGTTTATGCACCCACTAACTGCTGAAACCATTTCAGTACGTGCAAATTATCCTAAAGATATTGCAGCCATTGTCGATTAATAAATATAGGGTATTACTTAAAGCTAATTAAAAAGAGCTGACAACAAAAGATAAATTCTTTCGCATCAGCCTTTTTTATACTACCTTCTTTTTAGCGTAAATAATATAACGTTGCGGAGCATTTCCAACATAACTGAATGGGTAACAAGTTGTTAATAGTAATTCTTCACTGTCATTTTGCAAAGTAATGATACTAAGATCATCTGCTTCTACAATTTTTGTACTGGTAATTTCGTATTCAAAATTCCCGTACGGAAGTACAACTTCGAGTGCATCACCAATCTCGAGTTCTCCAGCCTTTCTAAACACAGTGTCTCGGTGACCTGATAAAACAATTTGACCATTTTCTTCAGGATAATAACTACCCTTATAGTGGCCTACACCTTTTTCTAAATCGTCGGGATCTGTTCCTTCAACAATCGGCAAATCAGCATTCAACTTAGGAATTTGCAAAATACCTACAGCCTCACCCATTGGTGGCTTAAAAGATCCATCTTCTACTTTAAATACTTCTTTATTAGGTGGAGATTCAACTATTGCTTTGGCTTCATCTAATGACCTTGATGTTTGTATTTTTGTATCAGCAATTTCCCAAACAGCATAACCAACAATACAAAGACCAATAATAATCAATAAATATGATAGCTTCTTCATATATTGTCCACTCTTTCTCAGTTAATAGTTTGATTATATCACAGAAAAAACTGATATTATTAACTATGCTTATAGAATGGGACTAATTCGTGTAAATTTTTTGTAAACAATTTTACACGTAATAGCGTTATAAAATATCTACTACTCTAATCACCTCTTTTAACATCTTTTCTCTCATTTCATTATCAATATGTGGAACGGAATAGAAGAATTTATGATTAATAACATTAATCCCACAGTAATCTAAAATACCAAGATCCATGACCGTTTCCATTGATGAAACAAGTTGACTAGGTTTCATAAACTCTTCTGTTTGACTTGTAGTCTGGAAAACAACGGCTTTCTTTCCTTTAAGTAATCCATCTGCTTCACCATCTGTATATCTAAAAGCAAAACCATTCGTAAACACGCGATCAAAATACCCCTTTAAGATAGCCGGCATCCCACACCACCAAGTTGGGAATACAAAAATTAGGTTGTCAGCCCAAGATATTTCACTTTGCTCTAATTGGATTTCTTCAGACAGTTTATCCTGAAAAAAAGCGGTATGATTGTCCTCAGTTAAAATTGGATTAAATGAAAGCTTGTACAGGTCACGTATTTTCACTTTATATTCTTTATTTGATTCCATATGATCTTTGGCCTTATGACAAATGGCAGCATTAAAACTGTTCTCAGACGGATGCGCCAGGATGATAAGTGTTTTCATACTTTCCTCCATTAGCATTTTTTCCTAGTATTCGCCTTATTTTGACTACTATACGTTTGATCTGATAATTAAGTTGTCATAATAGTAAGAATGTGAATTTAAGAGCAAAAAAGAACTAGGGTTCATTACATTCCTAGTTCTCATATTTATTTCTTATCTAGTAACATTTCATTAGATACACCTACTTATGAGAAATTGGCAGATGTATCGGTTACAAACATTTGGTTTATTTCTCGCAAATACTTATTGGTAATAAGACCTTCACCTTAGTCCCTTTATCTAGCTGACTTTTAAACTCAACTTTCCCCTCATGATTTTGGATTATTTTACAACTGATCATTAAACCTAAACCACAACCCTTTTCTTTGTTGGAATAGAAGGGTTCTCCTAACTGTGCTAGTCTTTCCTCAGTCATTCCGATTCCTTGATCTTCAATCATAGCATAGGCAAACTGCTCATTTTCTTTCCCCGTTTCAATTGTTATTGTCCCACCGTTGGGCATTGCTTCAACTGCATTATCAATTATATTTAGGAATACCTGTTGCATTTGATTTTCATCACAAATAATAGACAATACTTCTTCACATTGTTTAAATCTAAACTTGGTAGTGGAAAGACTTCCCTGTCCTTCGATCCCTTTTACAACATTAAACAAAAGATCAAACAAATCGCTCTGTACCTGTTTGATTTCATGATGAGGATTTGCAAGCATAAGAATTTCTTTAATAAAGTCTTCAATTTGGCCTATTTCTGAAAGTAGTACCTCATGATACGGAAACTGAATATTGTTTATTAGTTTGATAAACCCTTTAATACTTGTTAAAGGGTTTCTAATTTCATGAGCAATACTGGCAGCTAATTGACCAACCGCTGCTAATTTATCAGATCTCCTAACTAATGCTTCATTTATTTTTTGCTCTGTGATATTCTCAGCAACTCCAGCTATTCGATAAATTTTTTTGCTTTTATTTGTTATTGGCACAATTCGTTGACGGATCCACCGGACAGACTTATCTTGATTTATTATCCGAATATCGTATTCTTCACTTTCTTGTAGTGTTTCCATACTCTTTGTTAATCTGTCTAGATCTTCGGGATGAACGATATCAAACCATTTTGTTGGGTTTTTGTTATACTCTTCAGAATCCATTCCGTATATATCCTTACATGCAGAGCTTGTAAACAAGAGTTTCCCTTCATTCCTATCATACATCCAGAATGCTTCTTTTATATTATTTGAGATTTGTTGAAAAAGCCTCTGACTTTGTAACAATTTGGTTTCTGATTGACTACGTTCAATTTCAGTTCCAATCATTTGCGTCAGTAATTGTAAAAATTCTAAATCTAAGCATGACATCCTTCTTACTGTTTTTCGATTTGGGAAGAGGAAAAGTGAAGCATGTAGCTTTTTATTTACAAATACCGGCGCTCCTATGTACTCATCTATATCTAGACTGCTAACAATATTATATTGATCGTCCACTTTACCATGTACTGGTTCTATTATTTCAGTCATTATAGACAAACATGAATCTGCTATCGGAATGGCATTTCCTATTTTTATGAATTCTTCTAATTCCCCGATTACTTCTAAAACCTTATAGTGCTCTCCATTAACCAAAGAAATCATTCCATTAGCTAAGCGAAAGCGCTCACAACTAATTTGTAAAAGCTTTCTTACTTTCTCTTTCATAAATATCTCGTTATTACTAATTACTTCATATAGGGACTTTATCGAATGCTCATGTAAGATTTTCTCAATTAAATCTACTTTGGAATCAGCTTCAGACTTCACCCAATAACTTAGACCTAACAATATTTCTAACTCTTCTTCACTAAATGAACGTGGATTCGTATCAATTATACATATTGAACCAAGCACATGATTATTTTTTGTAACAATCGGAATACCTGCATAAAAGCGAATATTAAGTTTATTTAATAGCTCATTATCTGTAAACCTACCATCAGCTAAAGTGTCCTCTACAACAAATGGTAAACCATCAGCAACAACATAATGGCAAAATGCAGAAAATCCTTCAAAAGAACCTTCCTCAAGCAAATTTCCAGTTAGATCAACACAGGAATTAAACCAGTGTTGATCCTCTGTAATTAATGTTATTAGAGAAATTGGCACTCGAAAGATTCTACTTGCCAACTTGGTTATTGGATTAAATGATTCATCATCTGGAGTATGATCGAGATTAAGATTATATAATTCTGATAATCTCCTCTGTTCTCTTTCTAAAAAAGAGGAGTTATTTCGTTTGTATATTTCCCCTAACTTAAAAATAGAAATCACTCCAAGGTTTTATTCCCATTATAACATGGGAGAAAAGCCCAGTATAGAACGATAGTTCGTTACTAATTGGGGTTTTAATCCATATTATTTAATGGATGTTTTTTGTTCTCATACGTAGGTTCCATCAAACGTTTTAACTATCTGCCTACTCAATTTACATTTCCCATTTCGTTTTCATAATAAAAAGCAGTGGATGACTTTAAAAGAAGTCCACTGCCTAACTGAAGTGAAGCTATTAACTTAGACTTTGTTAAAATTGAAAGTTGATTTCCATCCAGACGTTCGCTTTCCGCTGCGGTCCGGGAGCCTCTTCTGCGAATGCTCCTGCGTGTCCTCGCTTCTCCAGCAGGAGTCTCACGTCTTCCACTTCAATCAACATAGTGTGAAAAATCCTAAACGTTAACATTGCCTTTACTTTCAAATAATTATTCTAGTCCTGCTTCAACCTCTTTTACCATCTCGCTAACTGATACTAATCCGCCACCTGATAAATACCATATTGCAGGATCTAAGTAGACAATATTGTCATTTTTATATGCTTTCGTACCTTTAATTAATTCATTTTCTAACGCTTCATCTGCTGATGTTTCACCACCAACTACTGCTGTACGATCGATAACAAATAAATATTCAGGGTCCTTTTCGACAATATATTCAAATGTAACTTTTTGTCCGTGTGTAGATGCTTCAATATTTTCATCAACGGCTGGAACACCCATAACATCATGAATAATACCAAAACGTGACCCTGAACCATATGCACTGATTGCACCATCATTTAATAGAACAACAAGTGCATTCGTATCTGCTGCTGCCTCATCTACTGAAGTAAGTGTTTCTTTAATGGCTGCAACTTCTTTCTCAACTTCTTCTTGTTTATTAAAAATTTGACCTATTGTGTTCATGTTTTCTTCAAATGATTCCATATATTTTGTTGTATCTACTCCTAGGAAAATCGTTGGAGCAATCTCTGATAATTCTTTATAAAAATCACCTTGTCTTCCAGAGATAATAATGAGGTCTGGTCCGATTTCAGATAGCTTTTCATAATCAATTTCTTTCAAGCTACCAACACTTTGATACTCTTCGCCTGCGTATTTTGATAGGTAATCAGGAACATTATCTTGCGGTAAACCAGTAACTTCTACTCCTAATTTATCTAATGTATCAAGTACTCCAAAGTCAAATACAACAACCTTTTCAGGGTTTGTCTTTAAAGGTGTTTCTCCTAATTCATGCTTAACGGTAATTTCTTCACTTTTAGCTTCAGCACCTTCAGTTGTTTCTTCGTTTGCTGTTTCTTTTGCTTTTGGTTCATCGGTACTACTTGTATCTGCTCCACATGCAGCTAATACAAAAATAAATAATGCAACTGTTAAAAATGAATATAATTTCTTCATCAAAAATCACTCCTATTTTTTATTTAAACTGAAATACAATAAGGCTGTTCTGCAAAGATTGTTGTTTAAGTAATAGATAATTCTTTACTCATTTAGCCTGATACGCGTGCTCCTGCTCAGGCTTAGTGCATTAAGACTTTTTAGAAAGAACTTTATTAACAATAATAATCATTATCAATGCAGTTGTTAAAATAAAGGGAGTTTCCTCCCGTATAACAAATTGTTTGATAAATTATAACTTAAGAAAAATACACACAAATCTTTTGCCCATCAATTGTTTGGACTGGAATATCCATATCATAGATATCCCTAAGAACATCAGAATTCATGATTTCATCCTTAGTACCTTCTCTTACAACCCTGCCATCCTTTAAGCCGACAATATAGTCTGAATAGCAAGAAGCAAAATTAATATCATGAAGGACAATAACTACGGTCTTTCCAAGCTCATCAACTAGTCTTCTCAGGTTCTTCATAATCTGCACAGAATGCTTCATATCTAAATTATTTAGTGGTTCATCTAGTAACACATAATCTGTATTCTGAGCAATGACCATAGAGATATAAGCTCTTTGCCTCTGCCCTCCACTTAAATGGTCTAAAAAACGGTCCTGTAAATCGTTCATACCCATATAAGCAATGGCTTCATCGACAGCCTTCCAGTCTTCATCCGTCAGGCGACCCTGTGAATAGGGAAATCTACCAAAGGCAACAAGCTCCTTTACAGTTAAACGAATATTAATCGAGTTTGTCTGCTTTAATATAGATATTTGCTTAGCAAGATCATTCGTTTTTACCTTTTGGATATTTTGATCACCAATATATATTTCACCTTCATCCATCGATATAAGCCGACTAACTCCAGATAACAAAGTACTTTTCCCAGCACCATTTGGTCCTATGAATGAAGTGATCTTTCCTTTTGCAATTTTTACAGAGACATCATCTACAACTGTTTTCTGACCATATCTCTTTGTTACTTTTCTGACTTCTACCATGAGCGATTCTCCTTTAATAGTAGATAGATGAAGTAAACGCCTCCGATAAAGTTCACGATTACACTAACCGTTGTTTGGAACGTGAATATCTTTTCTACTATGAATTGACCACCTACCAATGCTAAAACGCTAATCAAGATGGAACCAATAATTAAGTGTTTATGCTTATATGTCTTATAGAATTCATGTGTAACATTGACAACAAGCAGTCCTAAAAATGTAATTGGACCAACTAATGCAGTTGATATTGCTATTAATATTGCGACAACAATAAGTAACCTTCTAACAATTAAATCATAGTCAATCCCTAGATTTATCGCATGCTCTCTTCCTAATGACAGTACATCTAAATATTTGTGATTTGGCCAATAAAAGATGAGAGCAATAATCATTAACAGAAAGCCCAGCAATAACAAATCAGTTTGAACATTATTAAAGCTCGCGAACATTCTTGATTGCACCATCAGAAATTCATTTGGATCAATCAATATTTGCATAAATTCAGATATGCTACCAAATAATGTCCCAATGATAATTCCTATTAGTAATAGGAAGTAGATATTCCGTTCTCTTTTGAATAGGAACCCGAATAACAATGTTGAAAAGAAAACCATTAACCCGACGCCTAATAAAAAATTAACGTAGTCATTTAAGATTAAAAATGACATTGAACCTGAAACAAAGATAATGATTGTTTGAAGCAGGATATATAATGCATCCAGCCCTATAATACTAGGTGTTAAAATTCTGTTATTTGTTATGGTTTGAAAGATTACTGTTGAAAATGCAATTGCGGCACCTGTAAGGATAATCGCAGCAACCTTAGTAACTCTTCTCGGTAGGACATAATCTATATTGGGTCCAATATCGTAAAAGATAAAGCAGGATACCGCGATAATGACCATTCCTAATAGTATTAATGATTTCCTACGCATACGCCCTTCTCCTCATTAACAAGTACACAAATATCACACTTCCAATTACACCAATAATGACACTGACTGATATTTCGTATGGGAAGATAATAATTCGGCCGATGATATCACATGCTAACACAAAGACTGCCCCTAGTAATGCTGTCTCTGGTAAGCTTTTTCTTAAGTGGTCCCCTCGGTAAATACTAACAATATTTGGGATAATAAGTCCAAGGTAAGGGATGACACCTACTGTTAAGACAACACTTGTTGTAATTAATGCAACGATAACAAGCCCTATATTAACAATTTTCCGATAATGTAAACCGAGGTTTTTTGCAAAGTCCTCACCCATCCCCGCTACAGTAAATTTATTAGCAAAGAAATAAGCCAAGATTACGAATGGAATTGTTATGTATAAAAGCTCATATCTTCCTTTCATAATTAATGAAAAGTCTCCATGTAACCAAGATCCAATGTTTTGGATCAGATCATGCTTGTAAGCAAAGAAGGTTGTAATTGATCCAATTATGTTTCCGAACATTAATCCAACTAGAGGTATGAAGATCGTATCTTTAAACTTAATCTTATCCAAGATTTTCATGAAGAGAAACGTACCGACAAGAGCAAATAGGAATGCAACAATCATCTTCTGAATTGGACTAGCTGAAGTAAACAATAGCATGGAAACTAATATACCTAATCTAGCAGAATCCATTGTCCCTGCTGTTGTAGGTGAAACAAACTTATTTCTAGTTAGCTGCTGCATGATCAGACCACATATACTCATGCTGATTCCAGCAATAATCAAGCTGATCAATCTTGGTAAACGACTCAACAGAAGAACTTTTGTATTTTCATCTGTTAAGTTAAATAAATCCTTAGGATTTAAATCGATGACACCGATAAAAATAGAGCAGCACGATAATAGAATAAGTGCAATACTTAAGTATAATTTTGTCATTTCTATTCTAACATCCCTTGGTAAATGGTTACGAACTCGTTAATTATGATAATCATTATCACTACTCATCAAAAAAAATCACCTGTTATTTGCAAGTATATACTAATCTATCAACATCTTAGTAAGGAGAAATAGTGCCCATTTGGAACATGCAAATAGATCATTAAGTAAGTGAATATTGTTAGACATGAAATGGCGTTACTATAAAAAAGGATATAACTATCATTTTCCATTATGCAAAACCTTTTTCAATGAGATTGATTATCAACTACCTTATTTAATTTATCATAAATAATAATTAGTGAAAAGGTTTATTTTCTAAATATTTTCATAAGTTACTTCTCGTTCACGATTTATTCACATATTCATTATTTCTAAGTGAAATGTGATGTTACTCCTAAAAATAAACTTTCATTTACAAAAGGCTCTGTTAAAATTTAAGGTTGATTTCCGTTCCAGACGTTTGCGGTCAGGTAGCCTCCCAGGCGCTTGCACCTGGGGGTCTCTCATTGACTCCCGTCTTCCACTTCAACAAACATAATTTGATACATCAACCATAAGCTTTCACATCGCCTTACAAAAAACAAAAAATAGGACTGATAAAAACACAATGACTACTCTGTGTCTTACCAGGTCCTATTAATATAGTTAATTTTTCAGAATATCTTCTATTTTCACAAGTTCTTCAGTCGTAAACGAAAGGTTATTAAGAGCTGCGACATTCTCTTCTATTTGGCTAACTTTACTCGCCCCAATCAAAGCTGAAGTAACTCGCCCTTCGCGTAGCACCCATGCCAATGCCATTTGGGCTAGATTTTGACCACGTTCTCCTGCTAATTCATTTAGTTGTGTAACACGGTTTAGAACCTCTTCAGTTACCCGCTTTTCATCTAAAAATGTATTTGCCTTAGCTGCTCTTGAGCCAGAAGGTATACCTGAAATGTACTTATTGGTTAATAGACCTTGATCTAGTGGACAAAACGCAATAGAACCTACTCCATTTTCAGACAATACATCCTGGAGACCATTCTCAATCCAACGGTTGAACATTGAATAGCTTGGTTGATGAATAAGTAATGGTGTGCCTAGGTCGTTTAAGATGCTAACCGCTTCAGCTGTTTGTTCAGCATCATAACTGGAAATTCCAACATATAACGCCTTACCTTGTCGTACAATTTGATCCAAAGCACCCATTGTTTCTTCCAAAGGGGTATTCGGGTCAGGACGATGGGAATAAAACACATCTACATAATCAAGTCCCATTCGCTTCAAACTTTGGTCTAGACTTGAAACTAAGTATTTTTTTGAACCCCAATCTCCATATGGTCCATCCCACATATGGTAGCCAGCTTTTGTGGAGATAACCATTTCATCTCGATAAGGAGCAAAATCAGTTTTTAGCACTTTCCCAAACATTTCCTCCGCACTACCTGGAGGCGGTCCATAGTTATTGGCTAAATCAAAATGGGTAATACCTAAATCAAATGCTCTACGTACCATTGCTCGACCATTCTCATAATGATCCACTCCACCAAAGTTGTGCCATAACCCTAATGATATAGCTGGTAATAGTAGTCCAGAATTTCCAACTCGATTATATTTCATCTCACTGTAGCGATCATTATTAGCTGTATATACCATATGTATCCCCTTTCATTTTAACACCTTTGTTTATTTTACCGTGTACTTCAAATTATCACTACTAAAATGCTCAGGTTCTATTCTATTTAATCAGATGCATCCATTATTGTTACAGACATATATATTACTTACTCATCAATTACCTCGATCTCTTCCCTATCTAATACAGTTACTCTCAATTGCAAAATCCGTTTGTCGTCCATTTCTTCGACTTTAAACAGAATATTTTCAAATAGAATTTCTGGCTTTTCCGCTTCACTTGGTATATATCCGAGTTGTTCGATGACAAAACCGCTTAAAGTATCATAATCTTCAGTTGGAATCCTAATATTTAAAAGATCTTCAACAACAAAAAGATTAGTCGTACCAGGAATAAGATAGGTATTAGAATCTACTTCTACAATGATTTCATCATCTATTTCACGATCATCATATTCATCAAATATATTTCCGACAATCTCTTCGATAATATCTTCTATTGTAATGACACCATCTGTACCACCATACTCATCTATCGCAATGGCCATATGTATATTGTACATTTGCATTTCTTTAAATAATTCATCAATTTGTTTAGACTCTAATACAAAATATGGATCTCTTAGCAATTCTTTTAAGTTAAAAGAGCTTTCATCACAATCTTCAATAAATTGTATTAAATCTTTCGCATGTAGAATGCCAACAATACGATCAATACCTTCTATATATACAGGAAATCTTGTATATTTCTCGATATTTACTAATCGTACTGTCTCAATTAAACTATAGCTTATTGGAATAGCAACAATATTTGTGCGATGTGTCATTATTTCAGACACTGTTTTCTTATCAAGTTCAAAGATATTATTGATCATTACTTTTTCTGCCTCTTGAATTGTACCTCGTTCTTTGCCGACATCAATCATCATTCGAATCTCTTCTTCTGTAACATATTCACCACCAGCATTAGGGTCCACACCAAAAAGGCGCACAATAAAATTGGATGATAGCGTTAGTATTTTGACAAAAGGAAATGCTAGTTTAGAAAGCATTGTTAGAGGAGAAACCACTAACATAGCAATAGATTCTGCCTTATTTAAGGCTAGACGTTTTGGTACAAGTTGTCCTAATACTAAGGTAAAATAAGACAAGAAAAGAGTAATAAAAAAGACTGCAACAATTCCCAAGATCTCCTTAGGAATAGAGAAATCTATTTCATACAGCGCTTCAGTTAATTGGTCAGTAAACCTTACAGCTGAAAAAGCACTTGCTAATAATCCAGCAAAGGTCATTCCAATTTGAATGGTATCCAGAAATCCACTCGGCTCAGACAAAAGCCTCTGTACCTTTTTAGCCTTTTCATCTCCACCATCAGCCATCAGTTTTATTTTGCTATCATTTAAAGAAACCAAAGCGGTCTCAGACGCAGAAAAAAAAGCATTTATAATGATAAGAACTCCTAGTATTAATAATTCCACCAATAACACCAACCTCCGTGATGTACTTGCTATTTTTATTAGCATGCCCCAAATCAAGGCATCTTTTTTAGGAAGATATTAACTAAGAAAAGCGCAAGGCGCCCGTTTATCGGCGAAAAGCATAAGACAAGCCAGCTGGAAGGTTGTTCTTTAACCTTCTGGATGGATTGGCTTATGCCTCGAGCCGATGGCGCCTGAAGCTAGACACTTTCGATAAGCGCAATGCGCCCGTTTATCGATGTATAAACTGGAGCACTCTGCAATAAGACAAAAGAAACACAAAGAGCCAACTAGATTCTCAAGAACAAATTATGTGAAGGTACGCCAAACCAAAAGGCCCCCTCATTAACTGAGTTAGGGCCTTCTATCAGGCATACAACTTATTCTCTTCATCTTTCCTAAAGAAACTCTTCATTGCTTGGAATACATCTGCTTTTTGCTTGAGGATATAGTAGCGGAACTTCTCATCATTGATATTTTTATATGCGGACATAAGGGTCGAGTGGCGATTGTACTGATTTACTTCACCATAACCAAACATACTCGATACTTTCACAAGTTCATTAACAAGCTTTACACATCTTGCATTATCTGAGGTTAGATTATCACCATCTGAAAAGTGGAAAGGATAAATATTGTAGCGCGATGGATTATACTTTTCTTCAATGACTTCAAGTGCCTTTCGATAAGCTGAGGAACAAATCGTACCACCACTTTCTCCTTTTGAGAAGAAGTCCTCCTCTGTGACAACTTTTGCCTCTGTATGGTGGGCAATAAATTCAATATCAACCTTCTCATACTTGGTTCTTAAGAATCTAGTCATCCAGAAGAAAAAGCTGCGTGCCATATATTTTTCCCATAACCCCATTGAACCACTGGTATCCATCATAGCTATAACAACAGCTTTTGATTCTGGTTTTACAACTTCGTTCCAGGTTTTATATTTTAAATCTTCAGGGTATATTGGATGAAACTTCGAGACTCCAGCCAAGGCATTACGCTTGTAAGCTGATAACATCGTCCGTTTCTTATCAACATTTCCCATTAATCCTGTTCGACGTATATCATTGAACTCAATATTCTCAATGACAATATTATCACGTTCTTTTTGTTTAAGATTCGGAAGCTCTAACTCCTTAAAGAGTGCTGTTTCAAGCTCTAGAATTGAAACCTCTGCTTCATAATAGTCTTCTCCGGCTTGATCTCCTGCACCTTGCCCTTTACCTGACCCATTAGCATCTGCTTGTGAGCCATCTCTTGCAACAACATCACCAACCTTACTCTCTCCATCACCCTGGCCAACATGCTTATTTTTATCATAGTTATAACGAATTTTGTATTCATCAAGTGAACGAATTGGAATCTTCACAACATCTTTCCCTTTTGACATAATAATACTTTCTTCTGTAATGAGATCGGGAAGGTTATTACGAATTGCCTCTTGTACTTTTTCTTGATGACGCGTTTGATCATCCTGGCCTTTTCGATGGAGGGTCCAATCTTCTTGTGAGATGACAAAATTCTGTTCTTCTGGACCTGACATATAATCTATTCCCCCTCCGGAAATTTTTTTATAAAAAAGTGTCACAAAACATGAAATTTCGCATACATTAACTTGAATGAATATTTATCAATTCAACTAAGTCTTGTAAAACTGTGGATTACTCTATCCTATGCGAAGAATTCGTTTTATTGACAAATAATTTAGAAAATATAAGTGTCTCAATGATTATAAGACAAGTCCCCATGTTCCTGACTAAACCTTACATGATAAGGGATCTTCTTACGTGTTAGTAAACTAAGATAGCCCTCTATTTATTCTTTTATTATTCTATTTGGCTCTTTTCTAAAAGTTTGTTGCTCTAGTACGAATAAAAATCGGCTTTTGGATTTTTATGATCTAAAACGAAGCGATCTCCATTGGGATAACAGAGTAATTAAACGAAAAGAGCACGAAGATAGGCTGAATTCGTAAAGATTTACTTATTACAAAAAAACAACAATCATTGCGAAAACAACCCTCTATTGAATAAAATGGACTAAAAATTCCCTAGGCTAAATCCAGTGTTAATTAATAGTCATCATATAGTATTTGTATACTTTTTTTGTCCTGTTTATTTTGGACAGGTAGATGTTTTTTATCTACTATCGATAAGTCGATCACGATTAACTACAATGATCAAAAAGGCTGACAATAACTAAATTGTCAGCCTCACTACTAATTATACTTATCTATTCAATAAACTTCCTACATAACGAAGTAAATCATTTGCCGATGTCGAGTTATAGCCATGCTCATCTATTAGGCGTGCGACAACTTCATTGATTTTCTTAAGATGCTGCTCATCTGGTGTCTTCGAGGATGTTGTTATTTTAACAACATCTTTTAGATCTGCAAACAGCTTCTTCTGGATGGCCTCGCGTAAACGCTCATGTGAATTGTAATCAAAGCGTTTCCCTTTACGGGCATAAGCAGAAATCCTGATCAGAATTTCTTCACGGAATGCTTTCTTCGCATTCTCAGAAATACCAATCTGTTCTTCAATGGATCGCATTAATTTTTCGTCTGGATTCATTTCTTCTCCAGTTAATGGATCACGAAGTTTATTTTTATTACAATAGGCTTCAACATTGTCTAAGTAGTTATCCATAAGCGTTTTAGCCGATTCCTCATACGAGTATACGAACGCTTTTTGAACTTCTTTTTTCGCCATATCATCATATAGCTTACGGGCTATCGAGATAAAGTTTAAGTACTTTTCACGATCCTCATTAGAAATTGATGCATGTTGAGCAAGCCCCTCTTTTAGTGCGCGTAATACATCAAGCGCATTAATTGATGGAATTTCCTTACGGATAATTGTTGATGAAATACGGTTAATGACATAACGTGGATCAATCCCAGACATTCCTTCATCGTTGTATTCCTTTTGGAGTTCTTCTACATCAACCGAGTTAAAACCTTCTACACTTTCACCATCATATAATCTCATTTTCTTAACAAGGTCTATATCTCCTCGTTTAGGGTCTTTTAAACGAGTTAAGATACTAAACATCGCCGCTACCTTTAACGTGTGTGGGGCAATATGAACATTAGATACATCACTTTCGTTAATCATCTTTTCGTAGATTCGTTCCTCTTCTGACACTTTTAAATTATAAGGTACAGGCATCACTATGATCCGCGAGTGAAGTGCCTCATTCTTTTTATTGGAAATAAATGAACGATACTCGGTTTCATTTGTATGTGCAACAATTAATTCGTCCGCAGAGATTAACGCAAATCGACCAGCCTTGAAGTTCCCCTCTTGTGTTAAAGAGAGCAGATGCCATAAGAATTTTTCATCACATTTTAGCATCTCCTGGAACTCCATCATCCCACGGTTTGCTTTATTTAATTCACCATCAAAACGATACGCACGCGGATCTGACTCCGACCCGTATTCTGCTATCGTAGAAAAGTCGATACTACCAGTTAAGTCAGCGATATCCTGTGACTTTGGATCTGATGGACTAAAGGTACCAATTCCAGTCCGTTTATCCTCAGAAAGGAATACACGCTCCACACGAACATCCTCTATGCGAGCACCATATTCTTCCTCTAATCTCATTACATTTAACGGTGAGAGGTTCCCTTCAATTCGAATTCCATATTCATCAAAAAAGTCTCCGCGTAAATGATGTGGGATTAAATGCAATGGGTCCTCGTGCATAGGGCAACCTTTAATAGCGTAAACTGCTCCTCTTTCTGTTAAAGAATAAGCTTCTAAGCCGCGTTTAAGCATCGTAACAAGTGTAGACTTCCCTCCACTTACCGGTCCCATTAATAATAAAATACGTTTTCTAACATCTAACCGCTTGGCAGCAGGATGAAAATACTCCTCAACTAACCGCTCAAGTGCCTCTTCTAAGCCATACAACTGGTGATCGAAAAATTTGTAGGTTCGTTTCCCCTCAACCTCTTCAACTCCAGCATCTTTAATCATATTGTAAACCCTAGAATGAGCTGATTGTGCAACCCAAGGTTTTTCCTTAACAATATCCAAATACTCTACGAAGGTTCCTTCCCACTTTAACCGTTGCTCATCTTCCCTATACTTTTCTATCTTCTTTAAAATATCCATAAGGACCTCCTTCATGATAGTTCGTAGGTGTAAAAAAACTCGTGCAGTTTAATACACTTTATGCGAGGATGTCCCTTAACATTCTTCTAAGATGGTAAAAAGCTGCAAACTCACTCAAAGAAATAGACTCTTTTCTAAAGGTTTGTTGTATCAAACCTAGTCATATCGACTTCGGGATATTACCAAAATAATCGGTCATTGGATTTTTCCGTATAAATAGATGCTATTTTAAAAGAAAATGGCTAATTAATTTATCGAAAAGAGTACGAAGCCAGGTAAAATAAATAATAAAGTTCTATTACGAAAATCAACAACCATGAAGCAACATTAATTTATATGAAAAAAGGTTGTTATCCATTCCAAACACATTTTGATTACGTTATAATGAAACTAGCTATGTAGGGAAAGCTATATTTACCCTTAAGACTCCGTACTTAAAGCAGTAAACAACTATTAGGAGGTTAAACAATGAACTTAATATTACTTCTAGGTGTAACCTTAGCGTTCATGGTGGCTATTTTCACAGCAGGATATGATAGCAAGCCAGGCGTAAAAAAATAATTAGATCGATAGTGGTTTTAAAAGCTACATAAAAATAGCCTTCCTGTACAAATGTACAAGAAGGCTATTTTTTTACGTTAAGTCAGGATAATTTTGTTGTCTCAATGCTTCATAAATTAAAATAGCAGCTGTATTGGATAAATTCAACGAACGAACATTATCCGTCATAGGGAGACGTAAACATTTATCGCTATTATTGTCTAATAAATCCTTAGGTAACCCAGTTGTTTCACGACCAAATACAAAGAAGTAATCTTTATCCAAGTTACTATAGTCAAAAGTTGTGTGCGGCTTTTTACCATACTTAG
Source organism: Metabacillus sp. GQ13 (assembly GCF_059758525.1). Classification (NCBI taxonomy): domain Bacteria; kingdom Bacillati; phylum Bacillota; class Bacilli; order Caryophanales; family Bacillaceae; genus Metabacillus; species Metabacillus sp. GQ13. The sequence goes on along the minus strand of NZ_JCAXET010000024.1, from coordinate 22,038 downwards.
TTAAATAGAAGAACTCTGCTTCATTGTATTTATCAAATAACTCATCTAATGAGTCATGATATACAACATTCACATATTCCCAATAATCGAGTCCTGCTCGTTTTAACATTTTATCATCCGTAGAAAATCCAAGTGGACGAATTAAATGGAGCGTTGTGTTAGTAGCTGCACAGGATCTTGCAATATTCCCTGTATTTGCTGGGATTTCTGGTTGATATAATACGACATGTAAAGACAATTAATTCACCTCATCTATTTTCTCAGAAAAGTGATGACCGTCAATTAGCTCACACCATTAACAAGGTACATAGCTAGTCTAACGTCATACTTTAATTTGTACTAGTATAAATAGTATACCATTGTTATTTCGAACTGGTATCATCGATGATTCGAAAAAATGTATACTGAATATTAGGTGTATACGCAGTTGAGTCTTCATATGACCAATAACGCATACGACTATTATAAGTTTGTGCATTTACTAAGGGCATATTCTCTTGATCCTTAGCAACTACAAAGGTTGTATGATCATAACGTCCATCACCTTGAAAATCATAACAAATCACATCTCCAGGCCTTAATTGATCAGCACTAGTTACAACTTTTGCCCTTAACCCTATCTTTGAATGAGTCAAAAAGCTTCTCATCGCATTGGCAACCGTCCAGCTAAAACTCCAATTGTTTTGTTGCATCCACCATCCAGAGGATCGATTTGGATATCCTCTCATTGAAGCCCCACCTGCATGTAAACATTGAGAGATAAAGTTCGTACAATTTACTTCGAAGTTTTTATAGCGTGGATTCGTACTATCCCACCATCTCTCAGCATATTGAACGGCAGCAAGGCGATCATAGATAAAATTAACTTTTTCTCGGGGTTCTTTCGTTTCTATCTCATGCCCAATTTCCTGATTAAAATCTTCCACCATTATGTCTTCAACAAGCTCATTCTTATATAAACGAGCCTTGCGATGCTCAATTCTTTCCTCTATAAAAAATAGATCTTCTTGCTTATATAACCATTTATAGTGACAGGTATATTCCGCATCCCTTAAATCCTTCGTTTGTTCCATCTCATTTGTAATACTAATCTTTGCACTACCCTTGACTACCTCTATTTTTCTTCGCTCAATTGACAGAAGCATTCGTTCAAAAGCCTGATACTCCAGATCATTTCGTCGATATTTTATCTTCCTTTTATTAATTAGCCACTCAAGTCTTTCTTCATGTAAATCGGAAAGTACCTTCTTCAAGACATCACCACCATTACGTAGTTATTACTACAAGGTATGTAGATAGAAAATAGAAATGCTGAAATTTTCATCCTAGGAAATTAATACATATGAAGCGATTATTAGCGTGTAATCGATATATACCCTAATTACGAGTTGATTAGTATAATGTTTTACTCTAACATGAAGGGATTGTACATCTTATATAATCAGGAGGAAGAAAATATGATACAGGAATTCAAAAAGTTTGCATTAAAAGGTAATGTCCTTGATTTAGCTGTAGCCGTAATCATTGGTGCCGCTTTTGGTAAAATCGTGACTTCTCTTGTAGCAGATATTATCACACCATTAATTGGGCTTATTATGGGCGGTATTAATGTTAGTAAATTATCTTTAAAAGTTGGCGATGCAGTCATATTGTATGGAGCCTTTTTCCAATCAATCATCGACTTTCTCATCATCTCCCTTTCGATCTTTATGGTTGTCCGTTTCTTTAATCGTTACAAAAAGAAAGAGACTCCTCCAGCACCAGTAATTGATAAAAAAGAAGAACTGTTAGCCGAGATTAGAGATCTGTTAAAGGAAGCGAAGTAAGTTCATTGAAAAGCGGAAGAGCCTTGTTCAGACCCGACAAGCATAAGTCGCTGATGAAATGAAGGTGTCCTTTCCTTCAATTCATCAGTGACTTATGACTCGAGGGGCTAGGCTCTGGAGCTAAACACTAGTCGAAGTACAGAAATATTGTACTTTCTTATTTTAGAATAAAAGTGCAAGCACCCGTTTAGTTTTATAATATCTGAAATAATTAAAAAGGCCATTTCACTATGTATGTTACTAAGTGAAATGAGCCTTTTTAGGTTAAGTCATGATCTTATAACTTAATCATCATATTTAGGATTGGTGTCTGTGAAAATGGGATGTACGTGTAGAATTCACAAAGAGGTTACTACTGTAAAAATGATGTTGGAGATGTTGAGAGTTTAGAATGACTTTTCAAAAGGAGTTATCGCCAGTTAATTTTTGTATTTAAGTCATTCGGATAGATTTCTTAATAAAGCTTGATTTTTAGCTGAAGCTATTAATTTGATTTTCAGTGATTCCTTCAACTAGTTCTAGCTCGCTAATTAAAAATTCATGTGCTTTACTTAGCATTTTTTTTTCGCTACCATTCAGTGCTTTTTCTTTTTCCATCCGCAATAAATCGCGTACAACTTCAGCACCTTCTAGCATTTTACCTGTTTTTACTTTTTCAGAATTTATTTTATACCGTTGTTTCCACATAAGTGATCCATCTGATTCCCCATTCTGAAAAATATGAATGATGTTCTTTAAAGCATTCATATTAATTACCGGGCGTATACTTGAATTCAGCATTTTCTCGGTCGGGATCATTACTTCCATATTATTAATTGTCATTTTAATAATATAATACAGTCGCTTAGTTCCTGATATTTCTTTTTCTTCTATTGCTTGAATTATACCTACTCCATGCATTGGATAAACAATGTTATCGCCGATTTGAAACAAATAATCCACCTCCATGTATGGTAACCTATTTATCTTAACACACATACATTTTATTAGCAAATGTTTTATAATACCATACCTTTATTTTTCATGTCAATACATTTTTAAAAAGCCGCGTGCAAATATATCTCATGCTAATTCGCCCCTTTCATTCCACGCTCCAATACCTGGTTGCCTTACATTGATATTTGTCGAATAATAGATTTTTTATAAAAGTTGAAAGAAGCACCAGTTCGTCTCATTTCGCTTATTTACTTATTTATTCTTTTGAAAATCGCCTCAAATAGTCTGAGAGAACAAACTTTTAGTAAAAGAAATCGGCTAAAAAATAAAATGGCTATCTACCTTTTCATAGTAGATAACCATTTATTTCGTATTTATAAAAGCTAGACCTTTTGTAATTTCTGCCTTCACTTCATCATCTTCCTCAATATCGTATGCCTTATCCAATTCCTCGGCAACGCTTGGGCCACCAATTTTCCCAATTGCCCATGCAGCTGTTCCTCGGATCACAGGTCTAGGGTCTTGATGCATTAAGTCAATTAAATCCGGTAATGCCGTCGTATCCTTAAAATGAGCAAGTGCTAATATCGCATTACGTTGCAAAGGTTTCTTCCCTCGCCAAGAACCAGATATTGATCCATATTTCTCTTTGAATTCACGATTACTTATCGTTAGCAGTGGCTTTAATTTAGGTTTAGCGATTTCTGGGTCAGGTTCCATCTCATCATGAAAATGAAAATCCTTCCCTTTATTAACCGGACAAACAGTTTGGCATGTATCACAACCATATATTCGATTGCCAATTTTTGTCCGATATTCATCAGCTAAAAAACCCTTTGTTTGAGTAAGGAATGCAATACATTTAGACGAATCAAGTTGACCACCTTGAACAAGTGCACCAGTGGGACAAACATCTAAACACTTTGTACAGCTTCCACACTGATCCTCCATTGGTGAATCTGGAGGAAAGGGAAAGTTGGTAACCATTTCGCCTAAATATACATAAGAACCAAATTCAGGAGTAATGATCGCACAGTTCTTTCCACTCCAACCTATTCCTGCTCGTTCAGCTACTGCCCGATCTGAAAGCTCACCAGTATCAACCATCGATTTTATTTGAATATCTGGTATCCTCTCTTTTAAGAATGCCTCTAATTTCCCTAAGCGGTCACGGAGCACTGTATGATAATCCTGCCCCCATGAAGCACGACAAAAAATACCACGTCTATCTTCTCTCGTACTTTTTGGTGCATTTTTCAACTTCGAAGGATAAGCAAGAGCAATCGAAATAATTGAGCTTGCTTTAGGCAATAGTTTTATTGGAGTTACCCGTTTCTCAATATCACTTTCTTCAAAACCAGATTGGTAGCCTAACTCTTGTTGCGTAATCAGTCTTTGCTTTAATTCTTCAAACATATTTGCACTGGTAAATCCTATTTTATCTATGCCAATTTCTTTACTATATTCTATGACTTCACGCTTTAATTGCTCTATATTCATACCTTTTCCCTCCCTTCTTCTGTATAGGTGTTAAGCTGATGATAATGAATCTTGCTTCCATTATGATAGAATAAGAACACTACCATTGTGGAGGTATAAAATAATGGAAATTATTATTAGTGATGAATTAAAAAAGTTGATTCCTGAATTTAAGGTCGGAGTTGTCCGTTACGAAGGTATTCATATCTCAGATTCTCCGCAAATGCTAAAAGGTCGATTGCGTTTGTTTCAGGAGTCTATTTACTTTGACTATACTGACAAGAGTGTAACAGAAATACCCGCAATAAACGAGTGGAGAAAACTTTTCAAGTTAGTTGGTACCGATCCGAGCCGCTATCGGCCATCTAATGAAGCACTTTATCGTCGTGTCCAAAAACAACAATATCTACAAAATGTGAATTCTGCTGTAGACCTGAATAACTTTTTATCATTACAATATCAAATTCCCTTGGGAATTTATGATACAGACAAGTTTAACGGAGATATTACGATAAAAATAGGACATGATCAAGAATCCTATTTTGCGATTAATGAGCGCGAAGTATCTTTGAATAAAAAATTAGTATCTGCGGATCTTCAAGGGCCATTTGGTAGTCCTTATCTAGATTCGAAACGAACAGCAGTTACTGAGAACACAAAACATGCACTCCATCTTATCTATTTTCAGCCATCATTAAGTAAAGACCGTGCAACCCAATTATTACAGGCGTTATCAACCATGTTTACCCAAATACATGGTGGAAATGCAAGTTATCAAGTTATTTAGATAGGTGCATCACTTTAGCTAAGTAGCAAAACGCATTAAAAAACGCAATGCCTCGTTTATCTAAGAAACGAAACACTGCGTTGCAGCCAATTATTATGTATGGAGCGGGTGAAGGGAATCGAACCCTCATCATCAGCTTGGAAGGCTGAGGTTTTACCACTAAACTACACCCGCAAGACCATGTTTAATATTATAACAAGAGTCTCGTCAGCAATCAACAAATTTTTTAATTAAACGAGCGAACTTTGTCGAGTAGCATTAGAAAAGTTTCTGGCTTTAGTATCCTAATAATTTCTTTTACCTTTTCTATCTTTTAGCATAAAATAGAATAGGTAAAAGATAGAAGGAGGTAGTTTTAATTTTGAGTAGAGAACCACTTTTTTTTAATCCAATATTTAAAGACCGAATATGGGGTGGTACACAATTAACATCCTTTAATTATAGTATCCCTTCAGACACAACTGGGGAGTGCTGGGCCTTTTCTGCACATCCTAATGGTCAAAGTGTCGTTAAAAACGGGGAATATGAAGGGGTAACCTTGGGTGATCTTTGGGATAAACATCGTGAATTATTTGGAAATATTGAAGGCGATCGTTTTCCTCTATTAACGAAAATTCTTGATGCAAATCAAGATTTATCTGTCCAAGTACATCCTAATGATGAGTATGCTAGAGTCCATGAAAATGGTGAACTAGGTAAAACAGAGTGCTGGTACATAGTTGATTGTGAAGATGGTGCAGAAATTATTTATGGTCATCATGCACAAACAAAGGAAGAATTAGTACAATTAATTAAAGCTGGTAAATGGGATCAACTCTTACGTAGAGTAAAAATTAAACCAGGTGATTTCTTTTTTGTACCAAGTGGAACGATCCATGCAATCGGTGCTGGTACGATCATTCTAGAAACTCAGCAAAACTCTGATACAACCTACCGTGTATTTGATTTTAATCGCAAGGATGCAGATGGGAATTTACGAGAACTACATATCGAAAAAAGTATTGAGGTAACAGAGACTCCATCTTCTCATACAGAAGTATCACCAAGTACGGAGCAAATTGAAGATGTGGAGATTACCACTTATGTAGAGTGTCCTTATTTTACTGTTCAAAAGTGGAGCATTTCTGGCAATGCAACTCTATTACAGGAAAAACCATTTACATTAGTAAGTGTAATTGCTGGTGAAGGCGAAATAATAAAAGAAGGGAATCGCTACAGCTTTAAGAAGGGCGATCATTTCCTACTACCAAATGAATTTGGTGAATACAGCCTTGACGGTCATGCTGACTTAATTGCATCATATCTGTAATTTAATAACACATATTATGCAGGCTATCTGATTTCTAGATAACCTGCATGCTTTTTATATTATATAAACTGCATGAAGCTAACAATCACAGCAATAACACTTATTCCCGTTACAATTATCCATTTGACTAACTGCAAGTGATGTTCATTAATCGCGCTCTCTATCTCTATCTTTGTTGCGAATTCTTTTTCTACTAAAATTCGATCAACAAGCGCTCTAACATCATTTTCATCAAGATGACTAGAATGGATGTCTTCAAAATGTTCTAGCTTATGACCAATCTCTTTCAATTTGATTGCCACCTCTTGAATTTTCAATTCTGAATCTTTCACACTACTCCCCCCTATATCGGTATTCTATATCTTATTCATTAACTATTGATTTCGGATGGGTTCTATCATTATCTTTGGATACTTAAATCTTAGAAATAGGAGAGTAACCTAATATAATATCGTAGATTCCTTCGTAAAAGAAGAAGCGCAAGAAGTGTTTCTTTAAAGCCTATTTCTAACAGTTTGTTGCGATTAAGTCTAAAAAAAGGTCACTAGATTATTCTATATACAATTTTAAGTAATTTTAAAAGAAAATTGCTTAGTCTTTTACCAAAAAGCACGAAGACAGGCTACATATGTTGCTTCATAAATCTAATGATGCATTTTCGATCTGAATTATTTATGCGTTGATGACAGAGTAAAATGATATACAAGCATTGATATACCTAATGGAACATATTATCAGGACCTAACCCAAAAAGGAGAATACATATTAGACATGTCTAATATGTATTCTCCTTTTTATTCCATTAAAGCGGCCTTTAACAGAAGACTAGATTTCAAGATAATCTTAAAAGACTTTAATATTAATCTTCATCCCATTTCTTAGTCAAAACCAGAATTCTGTAACAAAGTAGTTGTTAAATACATCGTTTATATTAATGAACAAACCTGCAAAAGAAAATAATACTTATAAAACTAATCCTTTAATAGTATGAAAGGATAAAACAACGTCCTGTATTGTGTTTCTAAAAGTTGAAGTAGTACTTTCACCTGAATGGTAGAAATCCAAAGTATCAGTATCCTTTAAAATATTTCCCGTTATGATACATAATACAGACTCGTCTTTATCTATTACTTTTTGTGAAATTAAATTACGAAGGCCAGCAATAGTTGCTGCGGATGCGGGTTCACACCCAATTCCACTTTTGTCAATTACTGCTTTTGCATCAAGAATTTCTTCATCCGATACCGATATGGTAACTCCAGTTGTTTGTGTTAACGTTTTTAGAGCCTTTTTCCAACTCGGTGGGTTACCAATATTTAAGGCGGAAGCTCGAGTGTATGGAAAACGCTCAGGGGTAAGTTCTTGTTTTTTTTGAGCTACCATCTTATGAAATGGACTCGCCCCCTCTGCTTGTACAACTGCAACTCTCGGCATTTTATCTATAAACCCCAGCATAAACAAATCCTGCAATCCTTTCCCTAATGCCGTTGCGTTACTTAAAGCTCCTCCAGGTACGATAATCCATTCTGGTAACTTCCAGTTTAAATTTTGTGCTATTTCATAAATAATACTTTTTTGTCCTTCAATTCGAAATGGATTAACAGAGTTACAAATATATAGACCCAGATCACTGCTGTGCTTCTCTAAAAATTGAATTCCATCATCATAATTTCCTTCAACGCTAAATACTTTTGCTCCATATGCTAAGGTCTGCAATACTTTATTTAAAGAAATGTCTTTATTAGGAACAAAAACATAGGAATCTGCACCAGCAATTGAAGCATACATAGCCAATGAAGAAGAAGTATTTCCAGTTGAAGTACATGTAAACTTCTTATATCCTAAAGATTTCCCATGAGAAACAGCTACAGTCATGCCATTATCTTTAAATGAACCACTAGGGTTCTCACTTTGTGCTTTTAAAAAAATTTTTCTTACACCTGTATACTTTTGTAGTAATTCAGAAGAGTAGAGCCCTGTATTTCCTTCATACTTTGTGACAATAAAGTCATCTGATAGCTCAGGGGAAATTAGTTCTTTATATCTCCATACTCCACTCGCGTAAGGAGTCATCCGTTCAGAAAGTCGTTCTCTAAATAATCGTTTTAATAATTCAGTATCATATTTTTTAAAATCATGTACTACTTCAAATAACCCGCCACACTTACAATTATATTCAAACTCACCTGAAGATAACGCCTCACCACAATCGACACATACTAATTTCATTATTATCAGGGCTTCTTATGCCCCTCTCACCTCACTATAAATAAATTCCTTGATAATTATCTTTTATAATTTTAGAATAAAGGAAAGTTTTTGATAAATCTAATATATGTTTATTATATATTCATAAATTTCATTTATGAATCAAGGAGTGATGATAGAATGAATCTTCATGCATTAAGACTATTTCATATAGTTGCTGAAAAAGGAAATGTTACCCGTGCTGCTGAAGAACTTAATATAAGTCAGCCTGCTGTATCAGCTCAAATAAAAAAATTAGAACAAGAAATCGGTTTATTATTATTAGCCCCCAAAGGGAGGGGTATCCTTTTAACCGAAGCTGGTCGTCACCTTTCTAAGCAAGCAAAAAGACTTTTTTCTCTTGAGAAAGAAGTTGCAACTTACATTGATCAATACAAAAATGGTTCTGTTGGTAAACTACGTATCGTCGCAACTTATCTACCCGCAAATTTTCTATTGCCAAAATGGATTGCTCGTTATAAACAAAAACACCCTGATGTTGAAGTTGAATTAACGACAACTAATTCCCAAAAAGCAATCGAGCAACTAATCAATTATGAAGCAGAAATAGCTTTCATTGGTGGAAGGAAAGAGTTTAATCTACTCATTAGCAGTACAGAGTTATTTGAAGATGACATGTTGTTCGTAGTACATAAAGATCATAAGTTTGCATTCAAAACCATTACATTAGCTGAGATTGTAAAAGAACCTTTTGTGTTTCGAGAAGAAGGCAGTTTTTCAAGAGAACAGTTAGTGTCGCTTTGTAAAATGAACAACATTCAGGAGCCAGTCATTGGATTACAGATTAATGGATTAAATGAAACCATTAGAACGGTGATTGAAGGTTACGGAGTAACATTTGTTTCCTCTCTAGAAGTAAAGGAGTATATAGACCGTGGAGAAGTAGCAAAAGTAAAGATAGATGGGATTGAATTAAGAAATCCGATTTCTTTATGTACAAGAAACAATGATCAACTCTTACAACCTGCACATAACTTGTTAGAGGTGGTTATTAATCAAGATAATACTTGATGTTTTGCTCCATTAGAAGTGAAAATAGTGTTTAGTATTCCTTCGATAACATGTAGGATGAACTTTAACAATGAATAGATTTTTCAGAAAGTATCTAGAACAGGAATATTTAAAATTGCAGTCAGAAAAACAACCTCCGCATATCGTGAGGCTATGAGTATTATAATTGAAGCTTGTTCTTTATATGTATATATATGAGGAATTAGAGAACTTTCGGAAAACGTAGGTCAATTACATGCAAATTAATTATCAAACGGAAAGTTATTATTATTCTAGACAAAATCATAAAATTTTTGAATTTAATGTAACATATCATTTTTATTATCGATATATAAAGATCCATCTTTTTGAACTTCAGCGTAAAAAACATCAGAAATAGAATTGATTCCGACTAATTGTAATTGCTGTTCCAACCATTGTCTGTTTAGGTTTAATTTTTCTAAGTTTGAAGTAACAATTTTACCGTCCGAAATAACTTCAGTAGAAATAGGAAAAAGAGTAGGTTTATTTTGTTGGATATAAATATCTGATTTTGTTATAGATTGTTGAGTTTCTTTTTTCATAACTGTCAGATTTCCGTCTGTTTCAAAAATTGCATAATCAACATCAGAAACAGCAAATATATTTTTCTTTCTCAGTAAAGAATTCAATGCATCGACATCTAAACGTACTTTTCGAAGTTCATCTTCCATGATTTGACCTTTTTTTATGAGGATTTTTGGTACACCTTCTATGACGTTACGAGCTTTTTTCGATTTTATATCTATAAGTCCTAGGGCAATAGTAAAAGCACTCCAACCAACTAAAGCTATTACTCCATTAAGTACACTTAGATTTGAATCAATAGCAAGAGATGCTCCAATTGTACCAATCGAAATGCCAGATATAAAATTAAAAAAAGTCATTTGGGAAAGTTCTTTTCTACCCATCATTCTGGTTAACGTAAGTAGAGTAACAAACGCAAGAAACAACCTAAATATTAATTCTAAGATCGACATGGTTTTCCACCTTATTGTTTATTTACTTAGAATTAATGTTTCCAAAAACTTATTTCTAATACGCATTCCAGATAAATGTAAAGTAAGAAAGGGTAAGGAAATCAGTGAAATTATCAAACGAAAAGACAAAAAGAATAAGAATCGAATAAAAAAGGACTTATTTTAAGTACTTATTCGTATCTAGAATTAAACAATTTACTTTTTGCTATTTTGTTTGATAGTAAAAATAACAAAATATAGATAGGGAAAGAGTAGAAGTTACTCCAATGGATTGGCTTATATAAATCTAGAAACATAGCTATAGGTTCACCAACAAATGAGGCAAATATTGCATATATTACCCCTTTTAAAAATGGTGACCACTGCGGCTTAAACTCAATCATGAACATTGTAGAAACAGGTAATAAGGTGAGATCCCATGGACAATATCCGGTTATAAAAGGAAAGATGTTGTACGGATAGATCCATAGACTGAATTGTAGCCCAATTGAATCAAGTACTAAAGAAATAATAGCCATAAAAAAACCTGCTCGAAGTAGATCACCTGTATATTCTCGGTTGTGTAATTTCCACCATAGAACCCAAGGTAAAGTACTTAAAAATAAGCCTAACCACCATCTAGGAGTGAACAATATTTCCTGTTTCCATTTATCAACAAATGAATTAAAAGCGTGATTAAAATTAGAATATACTTGAAGAATATCTTTATTTACTTCCACTGTTTTCATGTGTCCCCTACTTCTCATTATGTAATATGTTTATTATTTTACCTATTCTCTTTTTTATACAAATAATTGATGAATTGATTAATACCAAATAAGAGAAAAAGATAGATCATACATGAGATTTCTCTCGACTAAATCTTTTGACCGGGCGTCCATCTAAGGCAGTGAATCACTGGAAGTTATTTGATGGAAACTTATTAAAATGCTCTCGATAATTTTACAGAAGAATATTTCAGATTACGCACGGAATTAGGAAAAGATGAATTAATTGGTAAATCAAAAAAGTAATTGGACCTCTGTAGCTAGTTTTAGTAGGTTCACCAGAATTTTTATACTGTAATAATATCGAGAAGAGGAAGCATTTCATCTATGATATTATTTCCTTTTCCACCAAACCACTCCTTCTTATAGTTAAGTAATTATGAAATTATTTAAGTGTGATTGGAGTTTTCATTATTTTGTATTGTCGCAGTTCGCAAAAAGAGCCACCGTATTGGTAGCTCAAATTAGACCCCGTTTTTATTTATACAGTCGGATTACTTGGTGTAACACTGGTTTGAGATTGTTGTTCTCCTTCTACAAACGTAACTTGATGTTTCTCAATATCTTCAATTTTAAGTAATTGAACATGGTGATAAGGTCTACTTCTTTCATCAACTGATGCTATCCATCTAAAGAATTCTGTTTTTCGTATATAACCTGCACGCGGATCAAAAAATGTCCAAGGACTTCCATATGGCTCAACAACTGGTAACAATAGGGTAACAAGCATAACATTCTCCCTTTATTTGTTTTCAATATTGTATGTATATGACCTTAATATTGATTTCTAATGAGTGAAAAGGTCTTTTTATACTGTTAGATAAGACTAAATCGAAAAACAACTATATTTACTAAAACAGCTTCCTTAAAATGAAAGCAAATTTCGATATTTTTTCATAACGTCCACATAAAAAGAGATTGACTCCCTAGGGTTCAGTCAACCTCTTCAAATTTTTTAGATTTATTCCTTTTTAACTATCGAGAATCGGTATTCATTAGGTGTCATTCCTACACTTTTTTTGAATACCTTGCTAAAATACCGTTCATTTTGATAGCCGACTTTAAACGAAATTTCATAGATTTTCAAATGTGGATTTTCCAGGAGTTCCTTAGCCTTTTCTATTCGGATAGCTGCTATATAATTTGTTATCGTCTCTTTATATTCCTGCTTAAACTTTCTTGAGATATACTCTCGACTTAAATAAAAGCGTTCAGCTATATCCTGCAAGGTTATATCCTTTTCATAGTTTCTGCTTATATACGATTCTATTTCTTGGATACTATTTTTCCCCTTTTGATATTTCATCTTACAGAGAAGATCAATTAGTTCATGAAATTGCTTTTGTTTCTCTTCCTTAAATTTCTCGAATGAAAATGTGCCATCCGCATTCCAGTAATCTAAACCAGAATAATAAGGATTATCTTCACTAATCTCATATTCCTTCACCCAATTTTTTCTTAATAACTCAAATTGCTCTTCCCACACGTTTATTTGTTCTAAGGATAGAATATGCTCTGTTTGTAATGTTTGAAAGATACCGTATAGCAACTCATCCACTTGTTCATTGCTTCCACTTTGCAATGCCCACATTATATTTTGTGTATAATCCAATAGATGAAGTAATGGGCTAAATGAAATATCCTTAGATGAAACAATACCATTTGCTCCTACGAGATCATGTTTTATCAGTGTTTGAAAAGCTGTTTGATAGGATTCCTGAAAATGCTGTGATATTTGACCAATTGCCACAGTAATGTTCATCCCATAATAAGTAAAAATACACCTTTGAATTTGCTCAATGACTATGGGTAGATCCGCTAGCTTCCAACATAAAACGATGATTTCATCTTCCTCATTCACGTTTCTAAAACAAACACCACTTTGATCAGTGAAAATGATTTCATTACAAATATTTAAGAGTGAAAAAAGGGCTAGATCTTTATCGCCATTGAAATTCTCTAAATTGATAGAATGAGTAGACAGAATAGCAATGACACTTTGAACAGAAGTAATATCTACCCCGAATTCCTTTTGTATTCGATCGATAACATGGGTAGGTACCCTTGGCTTCGTTATGATACTTGAAAAGATATGATCCCAATATAACGGTTTAACCTCATTCATCACTTTTGAATTCTCTAATGTAGATTTCCGTACAATCTCCTCTCTCTCCCATTCCTTTATAGCTCTTTCAATGGTTTCGTTTAAAATATCTGGTTCGATTGGTTTTAATATATAATCAAAGCTCCCATAATATATCGCATTTCTCATATAATGAAAATCATCATAGCCGCTTATGACAATTGTCTTGCAACCAAAATTTTCAGCATGGAGCCATTTTAGTAGATCAATTCCATCAATTTTCGGCATATTCATATCAGTAAAAATGATCTCTGGTTGCTTCTCTACAATAATATCTTTAGCTTCCTCACCATCTCTAGCTTCAAATATTTCGACAATACCAAAACGCTTCCAATCAGCTAAGAGCAGTAATCCTTCTCTTACATGCTTTTCATCATCAATTATGATCGCTTTCATATGTACCCCCTTTATCTAATGGAAGCTTGATCGTGACCGATAATCCACCATCAGCATGATTGTTTAGTTGAAAAGTAGCGCTCTCGCCAAAATATAATTTTAAACGTAAATAGACATTATTTAGCCCTATATTTGTTCTGTCATTTACCATCTTCTGCTTAGCCTGCCTAAACGATTGATTTATTTCATTAAGACGATTTTCACTGATTCCCCTACCATTATCACGAATATTTATCAATAATTGTTCTTCTGCTTCTACCCTTTTTCCAATAATCTTTAACTGACCAGTCAAATCATTGCCACTATCAAATCCATGCTTAAAATAATTTTCAATAATAGGCTGTAGGATCATCTTTGGAATCATGATTCTCATATCTTTCTGATCAAATTGTAAGGAATATTCAAATTGGTCACCGAATCTTTCCTTTTGCAGTAAAAGAAATGCACTAATAAAGTCTATTTCCTTTGATAATGGAACCAAATCCTCATCAATGTTCATTCCATACCTCATTATTTTTGAAAGATGTGTAACCAATGTATACACTTGAGGAACATTGTTCTTTAATGCCAATGTACCAATTGATTGTAAAGCATTATATAAAAAATGTGGATTTAGCTGTGATTGCAAAACCTTTAATTGGTTTGTCTTATTTTCAAGCTCTAGCTTATACTCTCGATTAATTAATTCATTTATCCTACCAATCATTTGGATAAACCGATCACCTAAAACCCCAATTTCGTCATTCCCCAAAGATTTGAAATGGACATTCATATTACCATCTTCGACCTTTTTAATATTTTGTAGTAAAACCCTAATGGGTGATGTAATCTTAAATGATACAAAAAGAGTAGCTAGAATCACAAGACAAAGACCTACTATACCAAATAAAATGTTGATTTTCGCTACACCCAAAGCACTTTCAAATACAGATGTATAAGGTATTCGTTTAACTAAAATCCAACCACCTGTGGAATCAGTTAGCTTATCATACATCATTAATCCTCTAAATGAATCTTTCTCCCATTCCATGGTGCCATTCGAATGTTTTGTACGTATAATACTTGATATCCATTCTTCTTCTTCAGATACTTCGTTATTTGATTGATAAATTAATTCCCCATCCCTACTTAAGAGATAGAATTCTTCTTTATCCTTATCATATAATTTTTCACTAATGTCTAGAATTTTATCAGGGGCAATATCTAAAGATATATACCCTAATAATTCATTTGAAGGTATATCTTGTAATGCCCTATGCAAGGTAAAGACATCTCTACGTTTCTCTTTCTCTCTTTTAACGCTTTCTTCTTTGATAACTTGCATAGGTTCAATATAGATGAATTTCGGATTATTTCTCGCCTGTTCATAATTTTTTTTATCAAGATTCTTGACTAATGGGGAAAACACAACGCTAGATCTTTTCGATACAGATACATTTTGATTGCTTTTTTCAAAAACAATATTAACTCGATTAATATTCTCTTCGGCATAAAGAATCGTAAGAATGACATTTTTAACAGTCTCTCTTGAAAGATAGTCTTCACTTTCTGAATGACTGTTCTGCAAATAATTCATAAAATCAAGATTGTTGTAAAACGATAATGTTAGGTTATTTAATTCATTCATATACCCTTCTAGATTTACTTTACCTTGATATAAAAGGTTGACATTTTCCTGAACAAACTGATCTTTTAATGACTCTTTTGTATATAAATAAGTTGTCACAATAGAGGTTCCAAATGGAACAATTGTTATTAGTAGGAGAAGTACAATTAGCTTGTTTCGTATACTCGTTTTAAACATATGGAACCTCCCCACTGTTTATAAAACCTTATGTACTTAACCTTATCTTCTTGTTCATTTAGAAAAGATCCTAAAGGCAGAAGAGAGAAGCACAATATGAATTGTCTATCCAAATTAAACCGAAAATAGACAGCCCTCTCATAAAAAGTGATATTCGTTTTTAATATGGGCTGTTTTACTTACAAACGACTCATGTACACGTTTTAAGTATATCATCGTGCTCTTTTCGTTAAATTACTCTGATTTCCCTCTAAAGGTTGCTTCAATTTATTAGTACTAGAGCCATAAACTTTTAGAAAAAAGACTTAATAATATAAAGAGCATGCCTATGATAGACATGCCCACTTTAGTTTACTTCATATTATCCCAGGTTGCTTGAAATTTTTCTAACAATTGATCATAGTCAATTTTCCCAGCGGCATATTCCTGGATTGTTGCTGCAAACTCTTTGTTTGATCCATCTGGCCACTTAAACCAAGTCCATGGTATCGTTTTTTCCTCTTTTGAATAATCCAATACTGATTGACCTAAACCTCCCAATTCCGCTGCCTCGATATTATCGAATGCTGGGATAAAAGCAAATTCTTCAGTTATAAAACGTTGACCTGTTTCTGAAGATACCATCCAATTTAAGAATGTTTTCGCTTCTTCTAGATGTTCAGATTTTTTATTTAATACCCAGTTATTCGGTACACCTACAGGTAAAACATCAGCACCTGCTTCATCATTAAGTGGTATTGGTAGGAAGCCCATATTTAACTCAGGATTAACTTCATAAATCATATTTTCAGTCCAGTTTCCTTGTTGTAGCATTGCCGTTTCTCCTGAAGCAAATAATGTTACTTGTGTATTATAATCTGTTGTTAATGGATTACCATTAGCATATTTAATTTCTGTATCAATTACTTCTTTAAATTGTTTAAATTGCTCATTATCTACAAATGAAGCAGTTCCATCATATAAGCCTTTAATAAATGCATCTGGATCATCTTGTTGTGCGAAAGGAATATTTAATAAATGTTGTCCAATTACCCACCATTCACCGTATCCTGCAGAAAATGCTTTTATTCCATTATCCTCTAGCTTTTGTGCAGCTTCTTTTAACTCTGAAAGGGTTTTTGGTGCTTCTGTAATACCTGCTTTCTCAAATAAATCTTTGTTATAGACAAATCCGTATCCTTCAAGATTTACTGGCATTCCATAGAGCTTTCCATCTGTATCTGTCATCGGAACCTTTCCAATAGGTAGTACATGTTCAACCCATGGCTCACCAGAAAGATCTGCTAAATGTTCCTTCCAAAGTTCAAGCTCTTTAAATCCACCATTGTTAAAGATATCTGGTTCTTCACCTGATGCAAACTTCGCCTTTAATGCAGCACCATAATCTGCACCACCACCTACACTTTCAAGCTTTACTTTTATATTTGGATGTTCCTTTTCAAATTCATTAATCATTTCTTGGAGCTGATCAGCTATTTCTACTTTAAATTGGAAGAAGTTCAACGTAACTGTTTCACCATTTTCATTTGAATCTGCAATACCACTGCTCTTATCTGTTTTGTTCGAATTACATCCAGCCAAAATCCCAAGAACTAATAACATTGAAATACTTAATAGGAAGAATTTTCTCATAATCGATTGACCTCCTTGATATTTTCTATTTATTTTATATAAATGTTCATACTAGAATTTAGTAATCCCAATATATAATAGGGTAACAGTGCAGTTACTTAATAGATCCAGCTGCAATTCCTTTAATAATATGTTTTTGTAAGAAAAGGAAGAATACAATAATTGGTGCAATTCCCAACACTAGTGCTGCAAGTCCCATATCCCACTGTTTCGTATATTGAGCAAAGAATGAACTAGTTGCTAATGGAATCGTTCTTAATTCAGAGTCCTGTAAAACGAGAAGTGGTAACAGGTAATCATTCCAAATCCATAATGTGTTTAATATGATTACTGTTACAGTAATTGGTTTTAATAATGGGAACACGATTCTCCAAAAGACACCAAATTGACTGCAGCCATCTATTTGAGCTGATTCCTCTATTTCTTGTGGGATTGTCTTTATAAATCCATGGTATAAGAAGAGTGATAATGAAACGCCAAATCCAAAATACATAATGATGATACCTGGTAGGCTATTCATGATCCCTAATGCTCCCCCTAGCTTCATGAGAGGTATCATGACTGTTTGAAAAGGAATAACCATCGCTGATACAAAGAATAGAAATAAAATCTTACTGAGCCTTCCGGGTGTTCTCACCATTTTCCAAGCAGCCATTGAACTAATCACAACAATTCCTGCGATACTAAAAACAGTAATGACTAATGAGTTTAGAAAAGCGTCTTGAAAACTAATAATCTCCCAAACTTTTGCATAGTTACTGAACAAAACTACTTTTGGTAACGCTGCTGCATCTATTAATATTTCAGAAAAGCCTTTGACTGAGTTAATTAAGACAAAGTAAAACGGAACAAGGAAGAGTAAGGCAAGCATAATCGCAAAAATCTCTAATAGAAATGTGCGTTTCGTATACTTTTTATTCATTATGCCTCAACCTCCTTTTTCTTTGTAAATGTTACTTGTACTGTCGTAAACACTGCAACAACAATAAAGAATAAAATTGATTTTGCTGTACCCAAGCCGTATCTATTATTCATAAAAGCTTCTTGATAAATATTAATCGCTACAGATTCTGTAGAATTAAACGGACCGCCACCCGTTAGTGACAGGTTCAAATCAAATATTTTAAATGCCATTGATATCGTTAAGAAGAAACAAATCGTAAATGCCGGTAATATTAACGGAATAATGATTTTAGTTAACATCGCCCAATTTGATGCTCCATCAATTTTTGCAGCCTCTAACAAAGATGTATCTACTCCTTGCAATGCAGCAATATAGATGACCATCATGTAACCACTGATCTGCCAAGCAAAGACGATGACAATCCCCCAAAATGCAGTTGTCTCATCACCTAACCAAGGTAGTTTAAAAAATCCAATATCCGTCATATTTCCTATCGAAGCAAACCCCTTTACAAAGATAAACTGCCATATGAAACCAAGTAATAAACCACCGATTACATTAGGAATAAAAAAGACAGTCCTTAGAATATTCTTTGTCTTTAATGCAGCATTTAGCAGTAAGGCAAAACCAAAACCAATAATATTACTTATAAATACTGCAGCCAACATAAACTTCGTTGTGAATAAAAAGGAATTGAAAAACTTCATATCATCTGTAAATATTTTTATATAATTTTCAAAACCGACCCATTCAACCGCTGAACTAACACCATTCCATGATGTAAAAGAATAATAAACACCCATAAAGAAAGGAATTATTTGAATGATAATAAAAAATAAAAGAGCCGGACCTACAAAAGCAGCATATGATAGGTACTTTTTCATTCGTACTTTTCTTTTTGCTTGAATTTCTAGAGGCGAATAATCTTGTTTTGTCCCAATTGTTTTTTCACTTACTTTCATACTCACCGACTAACACCACCTAACAGTCTATGTTTTTTGAAAACGCTTACTTTCTATCACTATTATAAATCTCTATTCGAGTTGTTACGATAAACTGAATTGACCAAAAAGGTACACTATTTTGACCTTAGACTTTTCAATAAACAAACCGAGATCGACTCCTGTATCTAAAGTCTACCTTCGGTTCTTCTATATGCGTAAACATAAAAACTTCATAGGTCCCTTCTAACTAACGGCATTGACATACACCGTGGACCCCCTCCACCTCTTGATAGTTCTGAACTTGGTATCTCAAGAACCTTAACACCATTTTGACGAAGTAAATGATTAGTAATTTCATTTCGATCATATGTGACCACAACACCTGGCGATATAGCTAACGTATTGGTTGCATCATTCCCTTGTTCTCGCAAGGTAGCTATCTTATCACCACCACCGCAATAGATAAAGACTATTTCGTCAATATTCAAAACTCTTTTTAACGTTGATTCAAGGTCAGTTTCCTCTGCGACCTTTACTTCAGTGGAACCAGTTACCACCTCCATAGTGTAAATCTTCTCAGTTAATAAAATTGGGTCAATGCAAAATTTATTTTGATCAACCATTGTAAAGATCGTATCAAGGTGCATATATGTTCTTGACTTTGGTACGCTAATTGCAATAATCCGTTTAAATCCACTTCGCTGTTTAAACAAATTAACTGAAAGTTGTTCAATTGCTTTAGCTGAAGTTCTTTCACTAATACCAATCGCAATCGTCTCTTTATTTAAAATTAATATATCTCCACCTTCAAGTGAAAACGGATAATCACGATCCAGCCAAACAGATATCTCTTGTTTCCTAAATTGAGGATGGAATTTTAGAATAGCTTGAAAAAACATTGATTCCCTCTGTCTATTTTGATCTTTCATATTATGTAATGTGATACCATTTCCTATTACAAAAGCTGGATCACGCATATAATATAGATTTGGTTGTGGCGGTATGTAAAAAGGAAAAGCATCTTCTATATATTCATGTAGATGTGATTTCTTCTCATTCATAATTTCCTCTTTACGGATTCCAAACATCAGACTTTTCACTAGCTCATGCACAGATAAGGATAATAGATATTCATTAATTCTTTGACCAATCATATTATCATCAAAAGGAGCTTTACTCTCAAGTAAAAACTGACTGATGAAAGACTCTTTTACATGTTTTATACTTAGTGTCTCTTCTATTAATTGATCCAAATAAAGTACCTCTACCCCATGATCTCTTAAAACGGTTGCAAATATGTCATGTTCCTTTTGTACTCCATGTAAATAGGGAATGTTATCAAACAATAATCGCTCGACATTTTGCGGTATGATATTTTCCAACTCTTTCCCTGGTCTTTTAAGGACAACAGTTTTTAGTAATCCAATTTCAGATGTTATATTTAGCGCTACCATTGATATGATCGACCACCTTCTTCACCTAATATAACTATTATTGACGAAAAGGAGGAATTAGTTCACTTATTAATAAGAAAAATCTGTAATTATATTTAGTTAAATGAAGGATGTTTTCGCAAGGATTGTTGTTTTGTGTATGGTATTAATGTACGTTATAAGCTTATGCTTCGTACTTTTTTCACTTAGATACTCTTCTAACTTCTTTTAAATAGCTTCTAAAAATAGAAAAAAGACCTCATACATTTACATGTACGAGGTCTTCTTTGATACCTGAGGCCGGACTTGAACCGGCACGCCCGCGAAGGCAGTGGATTTTGAGTCCACCGTGTCTGCCATTCCACCACTCAGGCAAAGTAAATTTTAAAAATGGAAATAAAAAATACGAACCCACACTTTTGAGTCGTATCCGTTTGCCAAGCTGACAAAACATTGTATAAATGGTGCCGAGAACCGGAATCGAACCGGTACGGTAGTCACCTACCGCAGGATTTTAAGTCCTGTGCGTCTGCCAGTTCCGCCACCCCGGCAAGGATGTAGTTATATGGAGGCGGCAACCGGATTTGAACCGGTGATAAAGGTTTTGCAGACCTCTGCCTTACCACTTGGCTATGCCGCCATCATAAAACTGGAGCGGAAGACGGGATTCGAACCCGCGACCCCCACCTTGGCAAGGTGATGTTCTACCACTGAACTACTTCCGCGATCTATCTATATATCCTGAACTCTTTATATGTTATGCAAGAGATGCAGTAATGTTTAAAAAAATGGCTGGGCTAGCTGGATTCGAACCGGCGCATGACGGAGTCAAAGTCCGTTGCCTTACCGCTTGGCTATAGCCCAATAATAATATATTTCCTTAAAAATAAATGGGGCGACTGATGGGAATCGAACCCACGAATGTCGGAACCACAATCCGATGCGTTAACCACTTCGCCACAACCGCCACGATATTTTTAATTGGCAGGGGCAGTAGGAATCGAACCCACATCAAAGGTTTTGGAGACCTCTATTCTACCGTTAAACTATGCCCCTATAAAGTTGAATGGTGGAGGGGGGCAGATTCGAACTGCCGAACCCTAAGGAGCGGATTTACAGTCCGCCGCGTTTAGCCACTTCGCTACCCCTCCATATATGTGAAACAGTGCCGGCAAGAGGACTTGAACCCCCAACCTACTGATTACAAGTCAGTTGCTCTACCAGTTGAGCTACACCGGCGTACTAAAATTCAAAATTCATTTCATAGTAAAAAGTGGCTCAGGACGGAATCGAACCGCCGACACATGGATTTTCAGTCCATTGCTCTACCAACTGAGCTACTGAGCCATATAAGTTTTTTATGGCTTCCACATAAGAAAATTAAAATTCATTAATTTGTAG
>NZ_JCAXET010000023.1:0-66209 GCF_059758525.1 Metabacillus sp. GQ13 | reverse complement strand
TTATTGCCGTTTCTCTCAGAAGCGACTTTTTAAATATAACATTTGATCATGTTTTAGTCAACATCTTTTTTAAAAACATTTAAAAATGAAGTAAACGTGAAAGCCGCTCGTTAGCGACGAATAATAATATATCATGTATTTTTAACGAGGTCAACTACTTATCATACCTTTTTCCTTTTTTTAAGACTTTAGCGTTCATTCGCATAAGTATCTCCCTTTTTTCCATTAATGCTCTTATTCTAATCATACTCGTTCTATCCTTAATCTCTAAATCCTCTTTTAATTCATTGATAGAGTTTAGCTTGTTGTACAGCAGTTCTTCTAATTCCATTCTCTCTCTTTCATCAAAAACGTAATAAATAATCATGACCACTTCCATTGGATTTTTTTCTACATTCTTTCTAATAATTTTCTTTTCTATTCATTTTCATTAAAGGCCAAGCATAGACTTGTCACAAGAGTACACTGTACGAGGGGGACAATGATGAACCAGATTCATGTTATTCATATGAAGAAAATTAAGCAACTTGCATTGATTATGTTAGCGGCATTTTTCACGGCGGGGATTTTATATGTAGAAAACGTATTGAATTATCCGGTCTTTTCGACTTCCGAGGGACCAAAAGCAATTTATAGAGGGGAAGCAAAAACAAAAGAAATAGCAATAACCTTTGATATTAGTTGGGGTGACGTAAAAGCTGAACCCATATTAGATACGTTAAAAAAGCAAAAAATCAATAATGCTACTTTTTTTCTCTCAGCGTCTTGGGCTGAAAGACATCCTGATATTGTAAAGCGGATTGTTGAAGATGGACATCAAATAGGCAGTATGGGTTACGCGTATAAAAACTACAAAGATCTAGAACAGAATGAGATTAGAAAAGATTTATCAATGGCACAGGAAGTCTTTACAAAGCTGGGTGTCAAGGACATTACATTATTA
This sequence comes from Metabacillus sp. GQ13, assembly GCF_059758525.1. Classification (NCBI taxonomy): domain Bacteria; kingdom Bacillati; phylum Bacillota; class Bacilli; order Caryophanales; family Bacillaceae; genus Metabacillus; species Metabacillus sp. GQ13. Next base: position 65,266 of record NZ_JCAXET010000023.1, on the reverse strand, counting down.
CGACCTCCTAGTGGCAATTTCAATAAGGATGTTCTCTCAATCGCCCAAAAGCAAGGTTACACGGTTGTTCATTATAGTATCGATTCTGATGATTGGACAAATCCGGGAGTAGATAAGATTATTGAAAACACAACCTCAAGTGTGAAGGGTGGAGATATTGTCCTCCTCCATGCATCTGACTCAGCAAAGCAAACAAATAAGGCATTACCAGGGATTCTTAGTAAGATACAAAGCAAAGGTTTGAAAAACGTGACAGTAGGGGAACTCGTTGCAAACGCCGATGTTAAATCGTCAGAAGTAAAATAAACATAGAAAAGAGCTAGCACAATGCTAGCTCTTTTTTGCCTGAATTAGTTTTGGTAGTATCAATAATTGGTATGCATTACAAATCTGTATTGGAATGAGCATAAGGATTAGCCAATCCGACTCATTTACCCTGAGAGCTGGAAACCATTCAATTGTAGTAACGACAATCATGAAAAACAACGCAGGAATAAAAGCTTCCTTATTTGTATTTGACTTCTTTATTAATGCCACTACTACTCCGAAAACAAAAACATAGAGAGTTAGTAAAAGGTAAGAGGAAAGTGTTTCATTTCCTTTAGAAAATAGCTGATAACGAAAATAGACTAAATCAAATAAAACAAAAATAACTAATATGATTTGAGCTAAATTCCACATTGAAGCAGAGCGGAATATCCCCAAACCGAATCTATGCACAGTTAAGTAAGCAAAAAATCCCATTTGGCTAATCACACTGAAAATTAAACCAACACCAAAAAGCCAGAAAAGGACGGATAAAATTTCAGCAATATCAAAGTTAATAAACAGATTTTTATATTCTGACCACTCTAGCGCAAATCCAATAATACCTGTACTAACTCCACCTACTAGCAAAGTACTTAAAAATAAACGAACCCAATTTCGACTATTCACAAAAATATCCTCCATCATGTTACTCTAATTTGATTTTACCAATCCTTTTAGAAAAATGCCACATCATTAGTATTTTCCTCGTATAAATTCTCTGAATTAATTCAAAATATAAATAGTAAAAAGCAAACTGAAAGGAGCTTGGGATTATCATGAAACGACACTCACTCCTCTTAATTCTAGCTATGACCATGTTTAGTGTATTGATCTCTGGTTGTGCACCTAAAGAAGAAGCAGGACAAATTGATTATGAAGAAACAAAAAAGATGGTCGTTGATATATTAAAAACAGATGATGGAAAAAAGGCACTACAAGAAGTTATGAAGGATGAAGAAATGAAACAGGTTTTAATCATGGATCAGAAGTCTGTTACCGAGACGATTGAAAAAACATTAACTTCTGATAAAGGGGTGAAGTTTTGGCAAAAAGCTTTTGAAGATCCAAAATTTGTTGAAAGTTTTGCAAAAAGTCTACAAGATGAGCATGAAAAAGTAATAAAAGGCTTGATGAATGATCCTGATTATCAGAAATTGCTTATTGAGGTGTTTCAGGATCCAGAAATGCAAAAGACGATGCAAACTGCTTTGAAAAGTAAGGAATTCAGAAAACATATACAAGAGATCGTGACAGAAACGTTATCTAGTCCTTTATATAAAACGAAGATCGAAGAAACCTTATTGAAGGCTGCAGAAGAAGAAGCTAAAAAGGAAGAGGAAAAGTAAGTTAGAACCAACTTGTCTCCCTAGCTGTTACTCTTTGGCAAAGGATATTGCATAGAAACCAAAAATGATCTTCGCGCTCTTTAAACTTTAGAATTCAGCTTTAAGTATATAACGTAAAAAAGCGCTTATTAGCGCTTTTTATGCTTTAGCAGATACTACATGTAAGATCTGTTCAGCAATTGATTGATAAATTTGCCCTGTAGGATGATCTTGACCATATACAGATGGGGCAAAGTCATCTTCATTCCAATCTGGCTGTTGTAAAGGAATCTTACCAATTAGGGGTACTCGGAGTTCTTCTGCCAGTTTTTCTCCACCACCACGCCCAAAGACGTATTCTTTTTCTCCAGTTTTAGCACTCTCAAAATAAGCCATATTCTCAATAACACCAACAACTTCATGATCTGTTTGTATCGCCATTGCACCCGCTCTTGCAGCTACAAATGCTGCAGTTGGATGAGGTGTTGAGACAATTATTTCTTTACATGACGGAAGCATGGCATGGATATCTAAAGCCACGTCTCCTGTTCCAGGTGGCAAATCCAATAATATATAATCAAGGTCGCCCCACTCTACTTCATTAAAAAAGTTATTTAGCATTTTGCCAAGCATAGGTCCTCTCCAAATAACAGGTGCGTTATCCTCAACAAAGAAACCCATTGAAATAACCTTTACTCCAAATCGTTCTACTGGAACGATTTTCTCACCTCTTACAACCGGTCTTTTCGTGATTCCCATCATATCAGGAACACTGAATCCATATATGTCTGCATCAATTAATCCTACCTTCTTACCTAACCGTGCAAGTGCAACAGCAAGATTAACAGATACAGTAGATTTACCAACTCCACCTTTTCCACTAGCTATTGCTAAATAGGTTGTTTTCCCCTCTGAGGATAACAAGGAATCCGATTGGTCATTCGTTGTACCTTGATAAGCGGCAAGTGTTTCTTGTGAAAGTTCATGAAAGCGAAGACCGACAGATTCAGCACCATTTTCTTTTGCCAACGCTACAATTTGTTGCTGAAGTTGCAGTTGTTCAGCCGTATTTAATTTTGAAATTCCAATTTTAAAGCTTACATGGGATTTTTCTTCTTTTACTTTGATTTCTTCTATTGCAGTTAGCTCTTCTAACGATTTATGTAAAAAAGGATCTTTGAGTTGTCCAATAATTTTACGCAATTCTTCTTCTCGTAGCATAGTAACCACCCTTTTTGGTTTCGTTTACATAATTATATCATAATCATCATTGATACTGGGTTTATTACTCTTGAACACTCTATGTTATTTTTATTCTGGAGGGTTTTTTTCATTCGTAAAATATCTTAGTATACCGTTATAAATCGAAGCTGCTACTTTATCTTGATACTTTTCCGTAGTGAGCAGTTTTTCCTCTTGGGGATTAGAAAGAAAACCTATTTCAACGAGTGCACCTGGTTTTTCTACCTTTTTTAATAAAAAGATACCGTTGATTGGTTTTGCTTTACGAGTTGTATTCTCAAGGTTCCTACGTAACTCATCTTGAATAAACTTTGCAGCATTCTCATTTTCTATAAATTTCCCACTATAAAAGGTTTGGGCACCGCTCCACCGAGCAGAGGGAATTGCATTTAAATGAACACTTAAGAATAAATCCGCCTCAGAATCATTTATGATCTTTACTCGATTCTTTAAATCTTCAACCTTTCTCCTACTGTATCCAGACGTATCTTCATCAGCAAGGTCTTCATCCTCTTCCCTGGTTACTAACACCAGTGCTCCTTGCTCTTGTAAATAGTCTTTTAATTTTAAGGTAACACTTAAAGCGATATCCTTTTCAAGTGTAGAACTTCCTACTGCACCCCCATCCGGTCCCCCATGTCCAGGATCCAGGTAAATCACCTTACCTGTTAGAGGTAAGTTCCAAGATTCCCAAGATTTATTATCTGTAAATTGCCATTGAAAAAGGATGAATAATAATATAATACCTGCCCCAAAGCTTATCCACTTTATCCTTTTACTCATCTTATTCCCTCCTGCTCGTCCTCTCTTCAACTATATGGGACAATTAGGAGGAATATGATAACGAAATACAGATTGAAATACATTTAATTGAGTCTTAACTTATAGCGTTTTTCTCCTTTTAAATATCCCTGCTTCCACCAGGACTGAATAAAATGTTCACAACCAAAATATACCTCATCAAAAGAAATATCCTTCTTATTCATCTTCACCCAATTTACAAAGTAATCATATAAGTCATCAATTAGAACTTTTTCTTCTAAGCGACATCTTCTATTAGCTGACTGCATGGACTCACCATAATATCCAAATCGACTATACTTTGCTCCTAATAAAAAGGACTCGATTGCATAATCAATACAGCCATCCTCTATAAACACCTTATTACCCTTTTCCACAAAACCCCCAAAACAATCGTCTATTCTTCCCTTTATTTCGGGTAATGAAAGCTCCTTAAGCATTTTTCTCTCATATTTTAATTCCTTTTGATGTCTCTTTTGCTTTAATGAAATAATATCATCCATAATGTAAGCCTCCCTTTCCTTATATTGTTTAACTGGCCACTATTATCATTCGTGAAATCTCTTCCAATTTCACTGTGATGGAGGACAAGATCAAAAGCGCCCGTTTAATGACACATGAACTGTAATATCCAGTAGTGGTGATAAAAAAGATACAGGAAGAACCTTGCGACAGATATTGACTCATCGTAAGGAAAAGGGTGAACTTCACTAGGAGCTGGCTATACCAAAGAAGAAATTTTTTGATAATGACAAGACTATTAGGAAAAGGGAAACCCTAAAAACAGCAAAAGAAAAACGCACGAGACCGTACGTTTTTCCACACTCTTACTAACACTATTTTCACTGAGATAAATTAGCAACTTGTGCCGGTGACAGCGCCCCTTCATAAATGTTCAAATCATCCATTAATCCTTTGAATGGGGTATCCCACCAATTTACTCCTAAACTGAAGCTTCCATTTGTCGTAGTAAATATGTTTGGAAAGCCTGTTCCCGAAAATTTTTGAACTCCGTTAACATAGACCACAACAGAACCCTCATCAACAGTGAAAGCCAAGTGTGACCATTCTCCAGCATTGATCGTCATACCTGTGACTGCATCATACCATGTACTACTTCCTGACCAAACCATGGTGTTTCCTCCTGTTGGACCATTCGGAACAAGACTTAACCAGTTATTATTATCCTTAGCACCAAAGAAAGTCGTTGTGAAGGGAGTTAATTGTTCAGGCTTTAACCATAGTGATACAGAATATTTATTGCTAGAGATAAGACCATTCGGTAATCGAATGCCAGATTCTCCGTTAAACACCGCTGACTTACCTTTCTTACCGTCTACATAACGAATTGCACCTCCAGAATTATCGATTCTATTTCCTGTCACTTTACCTTCACCAAACTCCCCATAACTATCATCTAAGTTACCCTCAAAGGTATAGCTAGCAGCTAATCCAGCCTCTTTATATGGAAGTACAGTTATTGTAAAGGACTTCGTCTTTTTTACATCTCCTTTTACAATCGTTGCAGTAAGTGTAGCAGTTAATGGATCTGAACCTACTTCAGATCGATAAATTTCACCTGTCTTTGAAATGATATGGGAATCAGAAGTCGCCCATGAAATGTCAGTATGGCGTGTCCCTTCTGTTGGAAGAGTCAAATTAGAAATAACATTTTCGGTGTCACCTAGATTCAAGTCGTTTAAAACATCTGCTACAACATCTTTATCGGTTTTATCAAGCAGTTTACTTCCCCAGACTGATACACCTTCTTTTGAGAGTGCTGTAAAAGTCATTACATATTTTTCAGATGTTGGATCCCATTGACGAACAAATACTCCATCATACGTATTTCCATCTACAGTAATCTCTGCTTGGTTATGACTTGTCTTTTTCCAAGTACCAGAGACATCTCCTGAAATTGTATTATCCTTATTTAAACGAATGAATACAGATTTATTGATCGTTTCAGAATAATCCTTTCCTTGGTTTATAAATTTATATTCTCCAATTAGATCCTGTCTGTTAATCTTATCGATCGTTTCACCCGTATAGCGGTATGGTGCCACCACTGGCCAACCATCCTTATTCATAAACATTTGGTGGATACGAACTTCATGCATCTCACCTGTTTGTGGGAAACGAGAGTGGAATATTAAAAACTGCTGTCCTGTTTCTGGATCAAGATAAACGGAATTATGTCCAGGAGAAACATAGCCAACACCGATGCCATTCCCAGGATCTCCAACCTTTCTTTCAAATAAGAAGTTACCCATTATTTTATTACCATATGGAGAGTTATCTGTATTCTCAGGTAAAACAGCATTCTGCCCATCAGCATCTAAATAAGGACCGTCTGGACTTGTTGACCTGAACTGTCTCATGTTATAACCACCATCGGCACCTAGCCATCCATACGTTACGTATAAGTAGTAATAATCAGTATTCTTATCATAGACAACATATGGACCCTCACCAGATTTACCGAATCCACCTGCAATTTTCGTCCCAAAGTATCTATCTACAAGTCTGCCATCACTAGTGGTTCCATCTTCACCTGGATAGATCGCCTTACCTGTCGTTTTATCTATTTCAAGCATGAATATTCCACCGGACCAAGACCCGTAACTCATCCAAAGCTTCCCTTCTTCGTCATAGAACATATTTGCATCGATCGCATTTGGAAAATTGCTATTGGCAAATGAACCATTATTATTAAACCACCCAGATCTTTCACCTTTTAGAGTACCGTCATCTATAAGACTTTTAATATTTGTATTGGTCCATTTCTTATTTACCTTACTATCAGCATCGTATGCTTCATTTTGGGTAAAACCCGAATAGACAATCGTATCCTCATACATATATGGTCCCTCTATATTCTTAGATACCGCAAAACCTATAGCAGAACGTATATATGTAGAAGACGCACTATAGTACATCAAATATGCACCCTTTGAACCATCATCATTGGTATAGTCTTTATTCCAGAAAACATCTGGAGCCCATACTGCAAACCCACCCTTACTATCTGAATCATTTTCACCCGCCCACGCAAATGATCCTGCTAGGTTTTCTGACAAGTCTCCATATAGTACATTATTAGGAGACGTATATCCGTTCGTAAAACGAGTCCAATTTTTCAAATCTGTTGATTTAGCAGCCTCAATATGCGAACCAAACACGTAATACGTATCACCTTCCTTTATAATCGACGGATCGTGAACCGATACATTTTGAAAATCAGGAGCTTCCGCTTGTTCATCTTGGTGGGGCTTGTTATTATTTTGGTTAGAATGACTAACTTGCTTGCCTACCCCATTACCAAGCACTGTACCCGGTATAAGTAATGCAATAATAATAGCTAATGTAAATCTTCTAACGAAACCTTTACTCATTTTGCTATTCTCCCCTTTCTTTTTAACCATGAATTGATTATCAAGTTAAATGTAAACGTAATCATTTTAATGCATAATTAAAACAGGTCCTTCTACAATACTCCATACCAAGGAAAGTAACGTTCTCAGATACTTTTACAACCATTCCCCCTCATTGTAAGAAATAGGATCTAGCTTAAACATTAAATGGCTATTTTCGTAAAGATTGTTGTTTTTCGTAATTAGCACAATTTTTACGTATTTAGCCTGCTTCTAGCTCTTATCGTTAAATTACTCAGCCACTTTATTAAAAAGGCTTTCTAATTATACGAAAAAATCCAATGGCCTAATAAACAAACCCTATTAGATATATATTTATTAATTAATAATAAATATATTAATTAATGGTACTATCTATACAGAATATTCTCAATAGTTCAATTTCCTTATATATTATAAAAAAACAGTCCTATGCACTGATCCTCATGACACAATAATTTTAAAAAACTTGCGATCAATTAAGACATAAAAAAACTCCCAACCAAGTGGTTGAGAGCCTTTCTTTGAAAGTAAGAATTAACGTTTTGAGAACTGAGGTGCACGACGTGCGCCTTTAAGACCTGGTTTCTTACGTTCTTTCATACGTGGGTCACGAGTAAGTAGACCTGCACTCTTAAGTGTTCCACGATATTCAGGATCTGCTATTAGTAAAGCACGAGAGATACCATGACGGATAGCTCCAGCTTGACCTGTAGTTCCACCACCAGAAACGTTAACTAATACATCGTAGTTACCTACATTTTCAGTTAAGTTTAATGGTTGTTTGATATCTTCAATTAGAGCAGCTGATGGGATGTAATCTTTAATTTCACGATTATTTACAACAATACGACCTTCACCAGGAACTAGACGTACACGAGCTACTGAGCTCTTACGACGACCAGTACCGTAATATTGGACCTGTGCCAAATGAATAACCTCCTTTTTTATTAACCGCGAAGTTCGTAAACTTCAGGTTGTTGTGCTTGGTGTTGATGCTCATTACCAGCGTATACATGTAATTTCTTAGAAATCTGACGACCTAATGGACCTTTTGGAAGCATTCCTTTGATTGCTAGTTCAAGCATTTTCTCAGGATAATTCGTACGCATTTCCAAAGCAGTTCTTGATTTTAATCCACCTGGAAATTGGCTGTGACGGTAGTAGATTTTATCTGTTAATTTTTTACCTGTTAATTCGATTTTCTCAGCGTTGATGATGATCACATGATCTCCAGTGTCAACGTGTGGTGTGAATGTTGGTTTGTGTTTTCCACGTAAGATAGATGCAATTTCACTTGAAAGGCGACCTAAAGTCTGACCAGCTGCATCTACTACGTACCATTTACGTTCTATATTTCCAGCGTTTGCCATAAACGTTGTACGCATTTTTATTTCCCTCCTAGTTGATAATTATATAATGGTTCTTATTCTATTTCATAACACGATAAGATTCCGGGGCTTATTCGTGGGGTTGAAATACATACCATTAGATATGATATAACTTATATAAGCTATTGTCAAGAAGATGTTACACCTGGTTTAGTTGTCATAATGAACTTTCCATAAATATAATCCGTGGCTAGGCGCTGTTTTTCCGCTCAAACTTCTATTGCGTCCCTCAAGAATTCCAGGAATACTAGTCGGTTTTAATTTACCACGACCTACATCTAACAACGTTCCCACGATAATTCTAACCATATTATACAAAAATCCATTCCCCTTAAAGCAAAAAACAATTTCTGAAGCTTCCTCAAGAATTTCAATTGAATGAATCGTTCTAACTTTATTTTCAATTCCCGTATTTGCTACACAGAAGCTTGTAAAGTCATGTGTTCCACACAAATGGTTACATGCCTCTCTTATCGCACCCAAATCAAGAGGATATGGATAATGGTAGCTGTATTTCCGATCAAACACATCAATTATTTTTTTTCGACTAATTCGATAACGGTATTCCTTAGCCGAAGTACCATAACGTGCGTGAAAGTCTTCACCGACATAACTAGCTTCCATTAAGACAATATCCTTTGGAAGGAGGACATTGAGAGCATATGGCCACCTATCTTCTGGAAACGAAAAGTCCGTATCAAAGTGAATCACTTGCCCTACTCCATGCACTCCTGCATCTGTTCTTCCAGAGGCTTGTACTTTAATTGATTGCCCCTTATGAAGTTTTTTTAATGCCTTCTCAATCTCTCCCTGAACAGTTCGATTGTTTGGTTGAATTTGATAACCACAAAATTCTGAACCGTCATAAGATACAATTCCCTTTACTCTCATTTTCTTACTCCTATGTCCGTAAGAAAAGTAGAACGAAGCCCAAAACAACTAATAGAGATAAAACAGAGGTATCTCGATATCTCCAATGTAACTGCCTTAACTTGGTTCTCCCTTCCCCACCTTTATAACCCCTAGCTTCCATTGCCGTAGCAAGCTCCTCAGCGCGTTTAAATGCGCTTATAAAGAGAGGAACAAGCAAAGGGACAACAGCTTTTAAACGTGCCTTAATTGGCCCGCTTGCGAAGTCGACACCTCTTGCCATTTGTGCTTTTAAAATCTTATCAGTTTCCTCCATTAAGGTTGGGATAAACCTTAATGATATTGACATCATTAACGCCAGCTCGTGCACCGGTAAACCGATTTTTTTAAAAGGAGCTAATAAGCTTTCCATTCCATCTGTAATTTCAATTGGTGTCGTTGTTAAAGTTAAAATCGTTGTGATTAAAATTAAATATAAGAAACGTAATGATATAAATATTCCTTGCTTTAATCCCTCTTCATAGATACGAAAAACACCTAAATCCAATAAAATTCTCCCTTCCTTTGTGACAAACAAGTGGAGAATAAACGTAAAGAAAATAATCCATAAAACTGGTTTAAGACCGTTTAATAGGAAGCGCATTGGTAATCTTGTTAATAGAACAATAAATAAAGTAAATAGACCAAGGACTACATATGTTAGAAGATTATTTGCCAAAAAGACAATGAAGACAAATAAAAAAATCATGATTAGTTTTGAACGGGGATCCATTCTATGAATAAGCGATTGCCCAGGAACATATTTACCAATTATAATACTGTCCATCATAAAGGATCACTCACCTTCATTTGTTCCTTTATTTGACTGACGGTCTCATCTAATGTAAGTGGAATATCATCAAAGGAAAGACCTTTATCAACTAATTTACGTTGTAATTTTACGGTTTCTGGTAAGTCTAATCCAAGAGTAGCTAATTTTCTTTCTTGATTAAATACAACTCTTGGCGTTCCTTGCATTTCAATTGTTCCTTTATTCATCACAATAATTTCATCGGAGTATTTAGCCGCATCCTCCATACTGTGAGTGACTAGGATAATGGTAATTCCTTGTTCTTTATGCAATTGAGAGAATAAGTCCATAATTTCTAATTTCCCCTGTGGATCTAAACCTGCAGTTGGTTCGTCCAAAACAAGTATTTCAGGCCCCATTGCTAATACACCTGCAATTGCAACCCTACGCATTTGACCACCACTCAAATCAAATGGTGATTTTTGAAGAATTGACTCTGGTAATCCAACAATATTTAATGTCTGCCTTGCTTTTGCAATCGCATCTTCCTCGTTCACACCAAAATTCATCGGTCCAAAGGCAATGTCTTTCTCAACAGTTTCTTCAAAAAGCTGATGTTCAGGAAACTGAAATACTATCCCAACTAAACTTCGAACAATTTTTAGTTGTTTTTGTTTTTTCCCTGCCTCAATAATGTATTGTCCAATTTGAACAGAACCCTTTGTGGGTTTTATTAATCCATTTAAATGTTGAACAATTGTTGATTTACCAGAACCAGTATGTCCAATAATCGATATATACGCACCTTTTTTGACCGATAGATTTATATCATAAAGAGCTAGTCTTTCAAAGGGAGTCCGGGCCTGGTAGCGATGTTCTAAGTTTTTAATTGTAATGTCCAAAGCTCATTCACCAGACCTTCCTCTGTTAGGTGATTATGTTTAATAGGAATGCCAGCATCTCTTAACATTTTACTTAATTGAAAAGTGAAGGGTAAATCTAAGCCTATCTCAACAAGTTTCTCATCAAGTGTAAAAATTTCACTAGGTGTACCCTCTGCGAATTTTTCACCGCCATTCATCACAATAATTCTATCAGCCTTTGATGCTTCCTCTAAGTCATGTGTAATCGATATGACGGTTAACATTCCTTGATCCTTAAGATCCCTTACTGTTTGAATGACTTCACCTCTACCGAGAGGGTCTAACATCGATGTGGCCTCATCTAAAATAATGATATCTGGTTGTACAGCTATTACACCTGCAATTGCTACACGTTGCTTTTGACCCCCAGATAAATGATGGGGTTCCTGATCTAGAAAAGATTCCATTTTAACCTTTTTTGTTGCCCATTCAATCCTTTTCACCATTTCATCTCTAGGTACACCGTGATTTTCAAGTCCAAAGGCAACATCATCTTTAACAGTAGTCCCTACAAATTGGTTATCTGGGTTCTGAAATACCATACCTACATGTTTTCTAATATCCCATATTGTATGTTCAGATAATTCAATCCCACAAACCTTAACTAGTCCCTTATCAGGAATGAATAAGCCGTTTAGTATTCTAGCTAATGTAGATTTACCTGAACCGTTATGACCTACAATAGCAAGCCATTCCCCTTGATTAACCTGAAGAGATACATTGTCCAGTGCAGGCTTTGCTTCTTCATGGTAATGAAACGTTATATTTTCCACATCTATAATAGAATGACTCATTGCTTGTCTCTCCTAATCTCCCAAGTAAAAGCCAAGTAATAATAGAGGGTGATTACTACATTCATCATGATAACAAGTATGATTGTATAAAAAAAGGGCATTGATCCAGTTTTGCAACTGTCACGCCCTTGTAAAAATGTTATTAAACTAATTCAATGACTACCATTGGTGCACCGTCACCACGACGAGGTCCAAGCTTCATGATACGAGTGTATCCGCCTTGACGCTCTTCATAACGTGGAGCGATATCACTGAAAAGCTTTTCTAAAGCATATTTTGGCTTTTCTTTTTCTTTACCGTCTTCAGTTGTAACTGTAACAAGTTCAGCAACTTCGTTACGAACGTATGCAGCAGCTTGACGACGTGCATGAAGATCTCCGCGCTTTCCTAGAGTAATCATCTTTTCTGCAACAGAACGTAACTCTTTAGCTTTTGCTTCAGTTGTTTCGATACGTTCGCTGATGATTAAATCAGTAGTTAAACCACGTAGTAACGCTTTTCGTTGAGCACTAGTACGACCTAATTTTCTGTATGACATCAGATGTCCCCTCCTTCGTTGTATAATGTATGTTTTATTGTTTAGATAAACAATTCATTATTGAAACATACGAAAACGCTAGTTAAATTGCTAACTAGTCGTCTTTTCGAAGACCTAATCCTAGTTCTTCTAGTTTTGCCTTAACCTCTTCTAGAGATTTACGACCTAAATTACGAACTTTCATCATGTCCTCTTCTGTTTTGTGAGCAAGCTCTTGCACTGTATTAATTCCAGCACGTTTTAAACAGTTATAAGAACGAACAGAAAGATCTAATTCTTCAATCGTCATCTCAAGAACTTTCTCTTTTTGATCCTCTTCCTTTTCCACCATAATTTCTGCATTTTGAGCTTCATCAGTAAGCCCTACAAAAATATTTAGATGTTCAGTAAGAATCTTTGAGCCAAAAGCGATTGCTTCTTTCGGACCAGTACTTCCATCAGTCCAAACATCAAGTGTTAATTTATCATAATTAGCAACTTGACCAACGCGTGTGTTTTCAATTTGATAGGAAACACGTGCAACTGGTGTGAAGATAGAGTCAATTGGAATAACTCCAATTGGTTGATCCTCTCTTTTATTTGAATCAGCTGGAGTATAGCCTCTTCCTCTTCTAGCTGTTAGTCTCATTCTAAAACTAGAATCAGATGCAAGAGTTGCAATATGAAGGTCTGGATTTAGAATTTCTACATCACTATCATGAGTAATATCAGAAGCGGTAACACTTCCTTCACCCTGTACATCAATTTCAAGCGTCTTCTCTTCATCTGAATAGATTTTAAGAGCAAGTTTTTTAATGTTTAAGATAATCGAAGTAACATCCTCAACAACACCTTCGATCGTTGAAAACTCATGAAGTACGCCATCTATTTGGATCGATGTTACAGCGGCGCCAGGTAGTGAGGATAATAGTATACGACGTAAGGAGTTACCCAAAGTAGTACCATATCCACGCTCAAGTGGCTCGACGACGAATTTACCATATTTGGCATCATCGTTGATTTCAACCGTTTCGATTTTTGGTTTTTCAATTTCTATCATCTATAAACCCTCCTTCAAAACGTCGAAACCCCGGCTAGACTAATCATTTCTATAAAATGTCTAACCGAAATTCCCCATTCAAAAGTTCCCGAATGTGCACAACAACATAGTGATTCTGTTAGAACTTATTAACTGTATCATAACCCATTATAGACAGGGATACAAAATCTATACAGAAAAATTACACGCGACGACGTTTTGGTGGACGACATCCATTATGTGGAACTGGTGTAACATCTCTAATAGCCGTTACTTCTAGTCCAGCAGCTTGAAGTGAACGAATTGCAGCTTCACGTCCTGCACCTGGTCCTTTAACAGTAACTTCTAGTGTCTTCAACCCATGCTCCATAGATGTTTTAGCAGCTGTTTCAGCAGCCATTTGTGCAGCGAAAGGAGTAGATTTACGAGAACCTCTAAAACCTAACGCACCAGCACTTGACCATGAAATTGCATTACCATGAGTGTCTGTAATTGTAACAATCGTGTTATTGAAAGTCGAACGAATATGAGCAATACCACTCTCAATATTCTTTTTCACACGACGTTTACGAGTGTTCGTTTTACGTGCCATTATTGGTTAACCTCCTTTTAGCTTATTTTTTCTTATTAGCAACAGTACGACGTGGTCCTTTACGCGTACGAGCATTGTTCTTTGTATTTTGTCCACGAACTGGTAAACCACGACGATGACGAAGACCACGGAATGAACCGATCTCGATTAGACGCTTAATATTAAGTGAAACTTCACGACGAAGGTCACCTTCAACTTTAAGCTTATCAATTGCTTCACGGATTTTTCCTAACTCATCTTCAGTTAAGTCACGTACACGTGTTTCTTCAGAAACGCCAGCCTCAGTTAAAACCTTCTGAGCAGTAGAACGTCCAATACCAAATATATATGTTAAAGAAATAACAACACGTTTGTCGCGAGGAATATCAACACCTGCAATACGAGCCATTAAGCTTACACCTCCTTATAGATTAACCTATTAACCTTGTTTTTGCTTATGTTTAGGATTCTCACAAATAACCATGACTTTGCCTTTTCTGCGAATGACTTTACATTTCTCACAAATCGGTTTAACAGATGGTCTGACTTTCATGATTTATATACCTCCTTAGTAGTACGGAGTGCTAATTATTTAAAACGGTATGTTATTCTTCCACGTGTTAAATCATATGGAGATAATTCTACCGTTACTTTGTCTCCAGGTAAAATACGAATGAAATGCATGCGAATCTTTCCAGATACATGCGCCAAAACCGTATGACCGTTCTCTAGTTCTACCTTGAACATTGCATTAGGCAATGTTTCAATGACAGTTCCTTCTACTTCAATTACATCGTCTTTCGCCATTGAACTGTTCTCCCTTCAATATCACATACAGCAATTGCCTTACAGCAGGCTTGTTATATGCATGGAATCGAATTAGGTTCGTTTTAAGCAATTACACCTTCAGTTTAGGCTTTTGTTAGGATTTCATAACCTGTTTCAGTAATAGCAATCGTATGTTCGAAATGTGCACAAACTCTACCATCAACTGTAACAACCGTCCAATCATCAGCCAATGTTTTAACATAACGGGTACCCGCATTTACCATTGGTTCAATCGCTAATACCATTCCAGGCTTAAGCCTTGGTCCTTTATTAGGTGGACCATAATGGGGAATTTGCGGATCTTCATGTAATTCCTGCCCTACACCATGACCAACATATTCTCTTACAACAGAAAAATTATGTTCTTCAACATATGTCTGAATAGCATGAGATATATTAGAAAGTCGATCACCAGGTTTAGCTTCTTTGAGACCTCTATATAAAGACTCTTCAGTTACATCTAAGAGTTTTTCAGTATCCTTAGATATATCGCCTACTGGATAAGTCCAAGCGGAATCACCATGGTAGCCATTATATTTCGCACCAATATCAATGCTGATTATATCTCCTTCACGCAATACACGATCACCAGGTATTCCATGAACGAGCTCATTATTTACTGAAGAACAAATGCTCCCGCGAAAACCATTATACCCTTTAAAGGATGGAATTGCATCACATCCAAGGATAAATTTTTCGGCAATTGCATCCAATTCTAGAGTGGTTATCCCAGGTTTAATAAATTTTTTAAGCTCTCGGTGTGTCAAGGCCACGATACGACCAGCGTCTCTCATAATATCAAGTTCTCGCTGAGTCTTACAAATGATCATGCACTAATCCTCCAAGCAGCTGATTAACATCAACAAATACCTGGTCAATATCCTGTTCGCCATTAATATTTCTTAAATAACCTTTTTCGTTATAAAAGTTAAGTAATGGTTCAGTTTGTTTAAGGTTAACTTCCAAACGGTTAGCTACCGTTTCTTCATTATCGTCTGCACGCTGATAAAGCTCTCCGCCACATTTATTACATTCACCCTCAACTGAAGGTGGATTAAATAAGTTGTGATACGTTGCTCCACATTGCTTGCATATGCGACGACCCGTTAAACGCTCCATTAAGATATCTTTATTAACCTCAATATTGATCACGTAATCAATCTGTTTGTTTAGAGCAGTTAGGATCATCTCTAGTGCTTCGGCTTGAGCAACAGTTCTAGGAAAACCATCTAGAAGAAAACCTTTTTGGCAATCATTCTTACCTAATCTTTCACGAACAATACCAATGGTCACTTCATCGGGCACAAGTTCTCCTTTATCAATAAAGGATTTAGCTTGTAATCCTAACTCTGTTTCTTCTTTCATAGCAGCTCTGAACATATCTCCTGTTGAGATATGAGGGATGTCGTAATTCTCGACAATACGTTCAGCCTGAGTACCTTTGCCGGCACCTGGTAGGCCCATCAATACTAGATTCATTTGTATTCCCCCCCTCAGTCTCTATTTAAAAGGAATGGGAATGAATCCCATATCCACCTTATTTAATAAAGCCTTTATAATGACGCTTCACTAACTGACTTTCAAGTTGTTTCATCGTTTCAAGAGCAACCCCTACTACGATCAACAAACTTGTTCCACCAATCTGAGCAGATTGAGGAAGATCAGCAAACTCAATAAAGAAAACAGGAAGAACAGCTATTGCTGCTAAGAAAAGAGAACCGACAAAAGTTAAACGATATAATACCTTTGTAACATATTCTTGCGTACTTTTACCTGGTCTTATTCCAGGTATATAGCCGCCTTGCTTCTTCAAGTTTTCCGCCATTTGTTCAGGATTTACTTGAACAAAAGTATAGAAGTAAGTGAATGCAATAATTAATGCTATATAGACAATCATCCCAATTGGCTGGGTATAGTCGAATGTTTTCGTAATCCATTCAGTCACGTCATTAGGACCAAAAAATGCTGCAATCGTAGGTGGTGTGATGATAAATGACACCGCAAAGATAACAGGTATTACGCCAGCAGGATTAACTTTTAATGGTAGATGAGTTGTTTGACCCCCACCCATGTTGTTAGATCCAGAACGCTTAGCGTATTGAATTGGAATCTTACGAAGTGCTTGTTGAATGAAGATAACTCCAACTACTACGGCTATTATCGCCAGTACCAAAATGACAACTGTAACAATACTCAAAAATAATTGATCACCAACATTTTCAAATTGCTGTGCATATATCTGATTTATTGTAGAAGGAATTCCAGCAGCAATCCCAGCAAAGATAATAATGGATATACCATTACCAACACCTTTGGAAGTAATCTGCTCTCCAAGCCACATTAAAAATGCAGTTCCAGCTGTTAATACAATCGCAATTAACAAGTATGTGCCTATACCAGGATTCTCAATTAATAATCCTCCTGACTGTGTGTTAAAACCATAGGACATACCTAACGCCTGGATGAAACCTAATATTATTGTAAAGTATCTTGTAAATTGAGCAATCTTACGACGCCCAACATCACCTTGTTTTGACCATTCAGTGAACTTCGGAACAACATCCATCTGCAACAGTTGGATGATGATTGAAGCTGTGATGTAAGGCATAATTCCCATCGCGAGGATAGAGAAGTTAAATAATGCACCACCACCGAAAGTGTTTAAGATTCCAAATACGTTAAGTTCATCCTGTGCTTGAAGCACGTCAGCATTGACATTAGGCACAGGAATGAACGTACCAATACGAAATACTACTAACATTATAAGGGTGAATATGATCTTATTTCTAATATCGCCCACGCGCATAAAATTGGAGATTGTTTTAAACATTAGATCACCTCAACTGTACCGCCAGCAGATTCAATCGCTTCTTTAGCAGAAGCTGAGAATTTGTTAGCTTTAACAGTAAGTTTTTTCTCTAACTGGCCGTTACCAAGAATTTTAACACCAGACTTTACATTGCTAACAATTCCTGTTTCTAGCAATAAATCTGGAGTAACCTCAGTACCTTCTTCAAAGCGGTTAAGAGTCTCAAGATTCACAATTGCAAAGTCCTTGCGGTTAATATTCGTAAAACCGCGTTTAGGTAAGCGTTGGAATAAAGGAGTTTGACCACCTTCGAATCCAGGGCGAACTCCACCACCAGAACGAGCATTTTGTCCTTTATGACCTCTACCAGACGTTTTACCGTTACCAGAACCAATACCACGACCAACACGATTACGTGTTTGACGTGAACCTTCTGCAGGTTTCAACTCATGAAGTTTCATGGGGACACCTCCTTATATATTGATATTTCTATTATTGTTCGTTAACTGTAACTAAGTGAGCAACTTTCTTAACCATACCGCGAATCGCAGGATTATCTTCTTGTACTACAGTTTGATTTACTTTTTTAAGTCCAAGTGTTCTAACAGTAATACGTTGATCTTCAGGACGACCAATTACACTGCGAGTGAGGGTAATTTCTAACTTATTCGCCATTTTAGTTCCCTCCTTATCCTAACAGTTCTTCTACCGTCTTGCCACGTAACTTCGCAACTTCTTCAGCACTCTTTAATTCAGTCAATCCAGAGATTGTAGCACGAATCATATTAATAGGAGTGTTTGAACCTAAAGATTTTGAAAGAATATCAGCAACACCTGCTAATTCTAGTACCGCACGAACAGGTCCACCAGCGATAACACCAGTACCTTCAGAAGCTGGCTTCAAAAGAATATTTCCTGCTCCAAATTGTCCGATAATTTGGTGAGGAATTGTAGTACCAACCATAGGTACTTCAATTAGATTTTTCTTTGCATCTTCAATTGCTTTACGAATCGCTTCTGGCACTTCTTGTGCTTTACCAGTACCGAAACCTACATGACCGTTTTTATCTCCAACAACAACAAGTGCTGCAAAACGGAAACGACGACCACCTTTTACAACTTTGGCTACACGGTTAACGGTAACTACGCGTTCTTCAAGCTCTAATTTGTTTGGATCAATACGACGCATTCTTTGAGTCCCTCCTTTTCCGATTAAAATTCAAGTCCAGCCGTACGAGCTGCTTCAGCTAGAGCTTTGATACGACCATGATATAAATATCCTCCGCGGTCAAACACTACAGATTTAACACCTTTTTCGATAGCACGTTGAGCTACTAATTCGCCAACTTTTTGGGCAGCCTCTACGTTATTAGAATCAAGATTAATCCCTTTTTCTAAAGTAGAAGCACTGACTAAAGTAACTGAATTTGCATCATCAATTAGTTGTGCATAGATGTGTTGGTTGGAACGATATACGTTTAAACGAGGACGAGTAGTTGTACCAGTTAACTTAGCACGAACACGCGCATGTCTCTTTTTACGTACAGCATTTTTATCAGCCTTAGTAATCATTTAGGTCACTCCTTTCTTATCATCTAGGCGATATTACTTCGCAGTTTTACCTTCTTTACGACGAACATGTTCGCCTTCGTAGCGAATACCTTTACCTTTATAAGGTTCTGGTGGACGAACGTCGCGAATGTTAGCTGCTATTGCACCTACACGCTCTTTGTCAGTACCTTTTACAAGTACTTTAGTTTGAGATGGTACTTCGATTTCAACACCAGCCTCTGGTGTGATCTCTACAGGGTGTGAGTAACCAACATTTAGAACAAGTTTATTTCCAGATTTAGTAGCACGGTAACCTACACCGATAAGCTCTAATCCTTTTTCGTAACCTTTAGAAACGCCATTTACCATGTTACCTAGTAAACTACGTGTTGTACCGTGAAGAGCACGGTGTTCTTTAATATCAGAAGGACGACTTACAGTTAAGACGTTCTCTTCAGTTGTGATTTTAATATCAGAGTTGAATGTGCGAGTTAACTCACCCTTAGGTCCCTTAACTGTTACAGTGTTATCTTCAGCGATTGTAACTGTAACACCTGCAGGAATTTCAAGTGGTTTCTTTCCAATACGAGACATTCAATACACCTCCATTCTTATTGAGCTTTTTACCAAACGTATGCTAATACTTCTCCACCAGTTTGTTTTGCACGAGCTTCTTTATCAGAATAAACACCTTGAGAAGTTGAAACGATTGCAATACCTAATCCGTTAAGTACACGTGGTACTTCATCAGCTTTTGCATATACACGTAATCCTGGCTTACTAATTCTTTTAAGACCAGTGATTACACGTTCATTGTTAGAACCGTATTTTAGGAAAATACGAATGATTCCTTGTTTGTTGTCTTCTACATATTCTACATCACGGACGAAACCTTCACGCTTAAGAATTTCTGCAATTTCCTTCTTGATTTTAGATGCAGGAAACTCAAGTTTTTCGTGACGCACCATGTTCGCATTACGAATGCGAGTAAGCATATCTGCAATAGGATCTGTCATAACCATTACTAAATAACCTCCTTCCCGTTTTACGGTTTTACCAGCTAGCTTTTTTCACGCCTGGAATTTGACCTTTATAAGCAAGTTCACGGAAACAAATACGGCAAAGCTTAAATTTACGTAGCACAGAATGTGGACGTCCGCAGCGTTCGCAGCGAGTATACTCTTGTACTTTGTGTTTTTGCGTACGTTTTTGCTTAACAACCATTGATTTTTTAGCCACAATTTCGCCTCCCTTTACTAGCGATTATTTTTGGAACGGCATACCGAACTGTGTTAATAGTTCGCGTGCTTCTTCATCAGTATTCGCAGTTGTAACGATAACGATATCCATACCACGAACTTTGTTTACTTTATCATAATCAATCTCTGGAAAAATCAATTGCTCTTTTACTCCTAGAGTATAGTTTCCACGACCATCAAATGATTTTTTAGAAACCCCACGGAAGTCACGAACACGTGGTAATGAAACTGAAATCAATTTATCTAAGAATTCGTACATACGCTCACCGCGTAATGTAACTTTTGCACCGATCGGCATACCTTCACGTAAACGGAAGCCAGCGATAGATTTTTTTGCTTTTGTTACAACAGGTTTTTGACCAGTGATTTGAGCTAATTCCTCAACAGCAACATCTAATGCTTTTGAGTTAGAAACTGCATCGCCGACACCCATATTGATAACGATTTTATCTAATTGTGGAGCTTGCATTACAGATTTGTAAGAAAACTTACTCACCAATGCAGGGGTAATTTCTTTTTGATACTTTTCTTTAAGGCGGTTCATAACACAGACCTCCCTTCCTTATTTACTATTTATCTAAAGTTTCACCAGATTTTTTTGCGACACGTACCTTTTTACCGTCTACCACTTTAAAACCAACTCGTGTTGGTTCACCTGATTTAGGATCAAGTAGCATAACATTTGATACATGGACAGGTGCCTCTTGGTTTAAGATTCCCCCTTGAGGGTTTGCTTGAGAAGGTTTCGAGTGCTTTTTCACTACGTTAATACCTTCAACAAGTACACGATCTTTTTTAGGATATGAAGCAAGAACTACGCCTTGTTTCCCTTTATCCTTACCAGAGATAACCATTACCTTATCACCTTTTTTAACATGCATCCTAGTTGCACCTCCTTAGTAAGGCAATCGAATTTATTATAGTACTTCTGGAGCTAAAGAAACAATTTTCATAAAGTTGTTTTCACGCAATTCACGTGCAACTGGTCCGAATATACGAGTTCCACGAGGGCCCTTGTCATCACGGATGATAACACATGCATTTTCGTCAAATTTGATGTAAGAACCGTCAGAACGACGAGCTCCACTCTTTGTACGAACAATTACAGCTTTAACAACTTCACCTTTTTTGACAACGCCACCTGGTGTTGCTTGTTTTACAGTACAAACAATAACATCACCGATATTAGCAGTCTTACGACCAGAACCGCCCAATACTTTAATAGTAAGTACCTCACGAGCACCAGAATTGTCAGCAACTTTTAAACGAGATTCTTGTTGGATCACTTATGTTACCTCCCTTCGGAAATTAACTTATCCGAACAATATTAGATGATTATAGCTTGTTCTACTACTTCTACTAGACGGAAACGTTTAGTAGCTGATAATGGACGAGTTTCCATTACTCTTACCACATCACCAGTTTTTGCTTGGTTATTTTCATCATGTGCTTTAAATTTCTTAGAGTATTTCACTCGTTTACCGTATAACGAGTGTGTTTTGTAAGTTTCAACAAGAACAGTAATTGTCTTATCCATTTTGTCAGAAACAACACGACCAGTATATACTTTGCGTTGGTTACGTTCACTCATTTGCGTAAACCTCCTCTCTTATTAACGATTATTAGCTGCGATCTCTCTTTCACGGATAACAGTTTTCATACGAGCGATCGATTTACGAACTTCACGGATGCGAGCAGTATTTTCTAATTGTCCTGTCGCTAGTTGAAAGCGAAGGTTAAATAACTCTTCTTTTAGAGACTTTACCTTTTGTTCTATTTCAGCAGTGGTAAGGTCACGAATGTCATTAGCTTTCATTAGATTCACCACCAATTTCTACACGTTTTACGAACTTCGTTTTGATCGGTAATTTATGAGCAGCTAAACGAAGAGCTTCACGCGCTACCTCTTCAGTTACACCAGAAATTTCGAATAAAACTTTACCAGGTTTTACAACAGCTACCCAACCTTCAGGAGCACCTTTACCAGATCCCATACGAACCTCTAAAGGTTTTGCTGTATAAGGCTTTGAAGGGAAGATTTTAATCCAAACTTTACCGCCACGTTTCATATGACGTGTCATCGCGATACGAGCAGCTTCAATTTGACGGTTCGTGATCCAAGAAGCTTCTAGAGCTTGGATACCGAATTCTCCAAAGTGTACTTCAGTGCCACCTTTTGCACGACCACGCATTTTTCCACGGTGTTCTCTACGATATTTTACGCGTTTTGGCAATAACATATTATTTTCCTCCTTCCTCAGATTTCTTCTTAGTAGGAAGAACCTCTCCACGATAGATCCAAACTTTTACACCTAATTTACCGTAAGTTGTATCAGCTTCAGCTGTACCGTAATCGATGTCAGCACGAAGTGTGTGTAGTGGAACTGTTCCTTCGCTATAATGCTCTGCACGGGCGATATCTGCTCCACCTAGACGACCAGATACTTGTGTTTTGATACCCTTTGCACCAGCGCGCATAGCACGTTGAATAGTTTGTTTTTGTGCACGACGGAAAGAAATACGATTCTCTAATTGGCGTGCGATATTTTCAGCGACTAATTTAGCATCTAAATCAGCTCTCTTGATTTCTAAAATGTTGATGTGTACACGTTTAGCAGTTAATTGGTTTAGTGCTTTACGTAGCGATTCTACTTCCGTACCACCTTTACCAATTACCATACCAGGCTTAGCAGTGTGAATTGTAACATTTACACGGTTAGCAGCACGTTCAATCTCAATTTTAGAAACAGATGCATCGTTAAGACGCTTGCTAATGTATTCACGAATTTTTATATCTTCATGTAAAAGAGTTGAGTAGTCTTTACCAGCGAACCATTTAGACTCCCAATCACGAATAACTCCAATACGAAGACCGACTGGATTTACCTTTTGACCCACGGATTATCCCTCCTTCTTTTCTGTTAAGATGATTGTGATGTGACTAGTACGCTTGTTAATTGCACTTGCACGACCTTGAGCACGTGGACGGAAACGTTTTAGAGTTGGACCTTCATTCGCGTAAGCTTCGCTTACAACTAAGCTATTAATGTCCATTTCATAGTTATGTTCAGCGTTCGCCACTGCTGATTTTAAAACTTTTTCTATGATTGGTGAAGATGCCTTAGGCGTGTGAGCTAAAATCGCCACTGCTTCACCAACTTGCTTACCTCGGATAAGATCTAGTACTAGACGAGCTTTACGAGGAGCAATACGAACTGTTCTTGCGACAGCTTTAGATTGTTGCATTTAAATGCCTCCTCTCATTAACGTCTTGTTTTTTTGTCATCACTTGCATGACCTTTATACGTACGTGTAGGTGCAAACTCACCAAGTTTGTGTCCTACCATGTCCTCAGTTACATATACAGGAACATGTTTACGTCCATCATAAACAGCGATAGTGTGACCAATGAATTGTGGGAAAATTGTAGAACGACGAGACCAAGTTTTAATTACTTGTTTCTTCTCAGTTTCATTTAATTTTTCAACCTTAGTTATTAAATGTTCATCCACGAATGGTCCTTTTTTTAAGCTACGGCCCATGATTGTACCTCCCTTCGCGACTGTGCTACGGTTCGATTGAACCGTAGTTCAACCACGTTATTTTTTACGACGACGCACGATAAACTTATCTGATTTGTTTGTCTTCTTACGGGTCTTGTAACCAAGAGTTGGTTTACCCCATGGAGACATTGGTGATTTACGTCCGATTGGAGCGCGACCTTCACCACCACCGTGTGGATGGTCATTAGGGTTCATTACAGATCCACGAACAGTTGGGCGCTTGCCTAACCAACGAGAACGACCTGCTTTACCAATATTAATAAGTTCATGTTGTTCATTACCTACTTGACCTACAGTAGCACGACAAGTAGCAAGGATCATACGAACTTCACCAGAGTTTAAACGTACAAGTACATATTTGCCTTCTTTACCCAATACTTGAGCAGAAGTTCCAGCAGAACGTACTAATTGTCCGCCTTTTCCAGGTTTTAATTCAATGTTGTGTACGATTGTACCAACAGGAATGTTTTGTAAAGGTAATGCATTCCCTACTTTTATATCTGCTTCAGTACCAGACATAACTTCTAAACCTACTTTAAGGTTTTTAGGTGCAAGGATATATCTTTTCTCACCATCAACATAGTTGATAAGTGCAATGTTTGCAGAACGATTTGGATCGTATTCGATTGTAGCAACGCGTCCTGGTATACCATCTTTGTCGCGTTTGAAATCAATCACACGATATTGGCGTTTGTGACCGCCACCTTGGTGACGAACTGTAATTTTACCTTGGTTGTTACGTCCACCTTTTCTATGAACAGGTGCAAGTAATGACTTTTCAGGTTGATCTGTAGTAATTTCAGCAAAATCAGATACTGTCATTCCACGTCGACCGTTTGAGGTTGGTTTGTATTTTTTAATCGCCATATCGATATCCCTCCTTTTCTTTTAAGAATTATACTTCAAATAATTCGATTTCTTTGCTGTCTGCAGCAAGCTTAATGATTGCTTTACGACGACGATTTGTTAGTCCGCTGTAACGACCAACACGTTTGAATTTACCCTTGTAGTTCATGACGTTTACTTTTTCAACTTTTACGCCAAAGATAGACTCGATCGCATCTTTAACTTCAGTTTTATTAGCCTTTACATCAACTTCAAATGTATATTTTCTCTCAGTCATAAGATCTGTAGAATGTTCAGTGATTACGGGGCGCTTAATAATATCACGAGGATCTTTCATTATGCAAGCACCTCCTCTACTTTTTGCACCGCAGCTTTCGTCATAATAAGTTTATCATGATGTAGTACATCAAGTACGTTTACTCCACTTGCTGTAACAACTGTTACTCCAGGAATATTACGTGCTGATAATGCAACATTTTCATTGTTGTCAGCTGTAACAATTAGCGCTTTTCTTTCAACTGAAAGACCTAGTAGTACTGAAGTCATTTCCTTTGTTTTTGGAGCGTTAAATGCTAAGTCCTCTAAAACAACGATATTGTTGTCAAGTACTTTAGTTGATAAAGCAGATTTGATTGCTAAACGGCGTACTTTTTTAGGTAATTTATATGCATAAGAACGTGGAGTAGGGCCAAATACGACACCACCGCCGCGCCATTGTGGCGAACGAATAGATCCTTGACGAGCACGACCAGTACCCTTTTGACGCCAAGGTTTACGACCTCCGCCTGCTACTTCTGAACGGTTTTTTACTTTATGAGTTCCTTGACGTAAGGAAGCTCTTTGCATGATAACCGCATCATATAATACATGCTGATTAGGTTCGATACCAAATACAGAATCATTAAGTTCGATTTCTCCAACGTTTGAACCTGCTTGGTTTAATAATGCTACTTTCGGCATTATCCAATTCCTCCTTTCCTAAAGAAATTATTTAGATTTAACTGCGCTTTTCACAGTGATAAGTGCTTTTTTAGGTCCTGGAACATTACCTTTAATTAATAGTAGATTACGTTCTGTATCTACCTTAACGATTTCTAAGTTTTGAACAGTGATTCGTTCTCCACCCATACGACCAGGTAATAATTTGTTTTTAAATACACGGTTTGGCGCTACAGGTCCCATTGAACCTGGACGACGATGGTAACGAGAACCGTGAGTCATTGGTCCGCGAGATTGTCCGTGACGTTTGATAACACCTTGGAAACCTTTACCTTTTGAAATTCCTGTTACATCAACAGTTTCACCAGTAGTGAAAATATCAACTTTGACTTCTTGACCAACTTCGTATTGCTCTAAGCTTGCTTCACGAAGTTCTCTAACGAAGCGCTTAGGTGCAGTACTAGCTTTTGCAACGTGTCCTTGTTCAGGTTTGTTTGATAGCTTTTCACGTTTGTCTTCAAAACCTAATTGAACAGCTGTATAGCCGTCAGTTTCAGCAGATTTCTTTTGAAGGACAACATTTGGAGTAGCTTCAATTACTGTTACTGGAATAAGATCGCCGTTTTCAGCAAATACTTGCGTCATACCAATTTTTCTTCCTAAGATTCCTTTGGTCATGAGTCACACCTCCTAATGGTTTTCATAAATTTATTTTAAAAATTAAAGTTTGATTTCAATGTCAACACCAGACGGTAAATCTAAACGCATTAATGCATCAACAGTTTGTGGTGTTGGGTTGATGATATCGATTAAACGCTTATGCGTACGCATTTCAAATTGTTCACGAGAGTCTTTGTATTTATGAACTGCACGTAGTATTGTGTAAATTGATCTATCAGTTGGTAACGGAATAGGACCAGATACATTTGCACCAGAACGTTTTGCAGTTTCAACAATTTTCTCGGCAGATTGATCAAGAATTCTGTGATCATATGCTTTCAAACGAATACGAATCTTTTGTTTTGCCATTACTTTCCCTCCTTTTCGCCTACTTTTAAAATAGACATTTTCTCAGCAGAAATTTTCCTACACACGCCATGGCAAAGCGGCCGTGTGTATCGGCAACCTCCTGCTTCATCGCAGTCAAAGACCAACATTGTCTATTATATTAAAAAACCGTGACAGATGCAAGAAAAATTTTAAATTCATCTAATAATCTGGAACACTTTTTCTATTATACATAGGTTAGGTAAGAATAGCAAGGTAGCTTTCCCTGGTTTAATTTTCTTATACAACGTTGTTTATAGAATTGTACTAATAATTGAAATAACGGATTGTAGTCCATTTCTTTAATCATACTATTTTTAAATGAATTCTATTTGTTACCTGGATTACTTATATAGTAAGAACTTAATTTAAATTTACCTATCATTCTAAATTTCTAAGTAGATTCACCTAAATAATTGATGAATTGTTTCTATATAGTTTCACGTTGGATTGTAAGTTCTAAAAAAATTAAATGATTAGCACAGAAAACTAAAAAAAAAGACGAGCATTTAAATGCTCGTCTTTTTTATTAATCTTATTACGAAAAATTACTCTTGGATAGTCGCTACAACGCCAGCGCCTACTGTACGTCCACCTTCACGGATTGAAAATTTAGTACCATCTTCAATCGCGATTGGAGCAATAAGTTCAATAGTCATTTCAACGTTATCACCAGGCATTACCATTTCAACACCCTCTGGAAGTTGACAGATACCAGTTACATCAGTTGTACGGAAGTAGAACTGAGGACGGTAATTAGTGAAGAATGGAGTATGACGTCCACCTTCTTCTTTTGATAATACATAAACTTCAGCTTTAAATTTAGTATGTGGAGTGATTGTACCTGGTTTAGCAAGTACTTGTCCACGTTGGATTTCCTCACGAGAAACACCACGAAGTAGTGCTCCAATGTTATCGCCAGCTTCTGCATAATCAAGAAGTTTACGGAACATTTCAACACCAGTTACAGTAGTAGCTTTCGCTTCTTCGTTTAAACCGATGATATCGATAACGTCACCGACTTTAACTTGTCCACGCTCTACACGACCTGTAGCAACTGTTCCACGACCAGTAATTGAGAATACATCCTCAACTGGCATCATGAAAGGTTTTTCAGTGTCACGTTCTGGTGTTGGGATATACTCATCAACTGCAGCCATAAGTTCAACGATTTTTTCTTCCCAAGCAGCTTCACCTTCAAGAGCTTTAAGTGCAGAACCTTTGATTACTGGCACATCATCACCAGGGAAATCGTACTCAGATAGTAAGTCACGAACTTCCATTTCAACTAGTTCTAATAGTTCTTCGTCATCAACCATGTCACACTTGTTAAGGAATACAACAAGGTATGGTACACCTACTTGACGAGAAAGAAGGATGTGTTCACGAGTTTGTGGCATTGGGCCATCAGCAGCAGAAACTACTAAGATCCCACCATCCATTTGTGCAGCACCAGTGATCATGTTTTTAACATAGTCAGCATGTCCTGGGCAATCAACGTGTGCATAGTGACGAGTTTCAGTTTCATATTCTACGTGAGAAGTATTGATTGTGATTCCACGCTCACGTTCTTCAGGAGCAGCATCAATTTGGTCATAACCTCTTGCTTCACCGCCACCTGCTTTTGATAATACAGTTGTGATTGCAGCTGTTAAAGTTGTTTTACCATGGTCAACGTGTCCGATTGTACCAATATTAGCATGTGTTTTGGATCTGTCGAATTTTTCTTTACCCATTCTAGAAATCCTCCTTAGAGTTTAATTTTATTAGAATATATGTAACAGAAAGAGATGACATCCCTCTCTGTCCTCACATAAGTAGTTATACTGCATCAAAGGGGTAAAATCAATTACTCACCTTTATTTTTTTTAATTATTTCTTCTGAAACTGATTTTGGTACTTCTTCATAATGATCAAAGTGCATTGTGAATACCCCACGACCTTGTGTACTTGAACGTAGAGCTGTTGCATAACCAAACATTTCAGAAAGTGGAATCATTGCACGAACAACTTGTGCGTTCCCACGAGCTTCCATACCTTCAACACGTCCACGACGAGCTGTAACTTGGCCCATGATATCACCCATGTACTCTTCTGGTACTACTACTTCAACCTTCATAACAGGTTCAAGAAGAACTGGTTTACATTTAGAAATTGCATTTTTAAGCGCTAAAGATGCAGCGATCTTAAATGCCATTTCACTTGAGTCAACGTCATGATATGAACCGTCAACTAAAGCTGCTTTAACATCAACCAATGGATATCCAGCAAGTACACCGTTTTTCATTGAGTCTTCAAGACCAGCTCCAACAGCAGGTATATACTCACGTGGTACTACACCACCAACGATTTTGTTTTCAAATTCAAAACCTTTACCTTCTTCATTTGGTTCAAATTCGATCCAAACATGACCGAACTGTCCGCGTCCACCCGATTGACGTGCAAATTTACCTTCTACTTTTGCACCTTGACGGAATGTTTCACGGTAAGCAACCTGAGGTGCACCAACGTTAGCTTCAACTTTGAATTCACGTTTCATACGATCCACGAGAATATCTAAGTGAAGTTCACCCATACCGGCAATAATTGTTTGACCAGTTTCTTGATCAGTATGTGCTCTGAATGTTGGATCTTCCTCTTGAAGTTTTTGTAAAGCGGTTGTCATTTTATCTTGGTCAGCTTTAGATTTAGGCTCAACCGATAATTGAATTACTGGTTCTGGGAATTCCATAGACTCTAGGATAACAAGATTCTTGTCATCACACAGAGTATCACCTGTAGTAGTATCTTTTAAACCTACAGCTGCTGCAATATCTCCAGAGTGTACTTCCGGTATTTCTTCACGGCTGTTTGCGTGCATTTGTAAAATACGACCTACACGTTCACGTTTACCTTTTGTTGAGTTTTGAACGTATGATCCAGCACTCAATGTACCAGAATAAACACGGAAGAATGTCAGTTTACCAACATATGGATCTGTCATTACTTTGAAAGCTAATGCTGCGAAAGGACCTTCATCGCCAGATTCACGTGTTACTTCTTCATCACTATCAGGAACTATACCTTTGATAGAAGGTACATCAAGTGGTGATGGAAGATAGTCGATAACCGCATCTAACATTTTTTGTACACCTTTGTTTTTGAAAGCTGATCCACAGATAACAGGATAGAATTCAACATTAACAGTACCTTTACGAATAGCAGCTTTTAACTCATCGTTAGAGATTTCTTCTCCGCCAAGGTATCTTTCCATTAAGTCTTCATCAAGTTCTGCAACTGCTTCTACTAAACTTTCGCGATATTCATTCGCTTGTTCTAGGTATTCTTCAGGTATTTCTTTATCTTGAATATCAGTACCTAAATCATTACCGTAGAATGTTGCTTTCATTTCAACTAAGTCAATAATACCTTCAAATTGATCCTCAGCACCAATCGGTAATTGAATTGGATGAGCATTAGCTTGAAGACGTTCATGCAAAGTTTTAACAGAATATAGGAAGTCAGCCCCTATTTTGTCCATCTTGTTAACGAAAACAACACGAGGAACTCCATAAGTAGTAGCTTGACGCCATACCGTTTCTGTTTGTGGTTCAACACCTGATTGAGCATCTAGTACTGCTACAGCACCATCAAGTACTCGCAGGGAACGTTCAACTTCAACAGTGAAATCTACGTGTCCTGGTGTATCAATGATATTAACACGATGACCCTTCCACTGCGCTGTTGTTGCAGCAGAAGTAATCGTGATACCACGTTCTTGTTCTTGCTCCATCCAGTCCATCTGAGATGCACCTTCATGAGTTTCACCAATTTTATGAATACGACCTGTGTAATAAAGTACACGCTCAGTTGTTGTTGTTTTACCAGCATCTATGTGAGCCATGATTCCAATATTACGAGTGTTTGTTAAGGAGAACTCTCTTGCCATTTGCTACATTTCTCCTTCCTTATCGGAAAATTTAGTAGTATTAAAGTGAATTGATTACCAGCGATAGTGAGCAAATGCTTTGTTTGCTTCAGCCATTTTGTGTGTATCTTCACGTTTCTTAACTGCTGCACCAGTGTTGTTAGCAGCGTCAAGGATTTCATTAGCTAAACGCTCTTCCATCGTTTTTTCTCCACGAAGACGCGCGTAATTCACTAACCAACGAAGACCTAAAGTAGTACGACGATCTGGACGTACCTCAACTGGTACTTGATAGTTAGCTCCACCAACACGACGAGCTTTAACTTCAAGAACTGGCATGATGTTTTTAAGTGCTTGTTCAAACACTTCCATTGCATCTTTACCTGAACGTTCTTTAATTAGATCGAAAGCATTATAAAGTACAGATTGTGCTTTACCTCTTTTTCCGTCGATCATAATTCTGTTTACTAAACGTGTAACAAGCTTTGAATTGTAAAGTGGATCTGGTAATACGTCTCTTTTTGTAACAGGACCTTTACGTGGCATGTTATGTTCCTCCCCTCATTCTAATTTAATAACTTCAGATAGTGTTTATTATTTCTTTGCAGCTTTTGGACGCTTAGTTCCGTATTTAGAACGACCTTGCATACGACCATCTACTCCAGCTGTATCAAGTGCTCCACGAACAATATGGTAACGTACCCCCGGTAAATCTTTTACACGACCTCCACGAATAAGAACAACACTATGTTCTTGTAGGTTATGGCCAATACCTGGGATATAAGCAGTTACTTCAATTCCGTTAGTTAAACGTACACGAGCATATTTACGAAGCGCTGAGTTAGGTTTCTTCGGCGTCATCGTACCTACACGAGTACATACACCACGTTTTTGAGGTGAAGATACATCTGTTTGTTCTTTTTTGAAGCTATTGTAACCTTTGTTTAAAGCAGGTGAAGTTGATTTCACTACTTTACTTACACGACCTTTACGTACTAATTGATTAATAGTAGGCATTTTGGTTTTTCCTCCCCTCATTCTTAATACCACACATCCAGGTGGTTCATATTTTAGCAAAAACAAAGTTTCTGCAAAATGTGTATACATATCGCAAAAACAGCTTTTACTGGATTATAGCGACCGCGGCAGCTCCTACCTCTATTCCACAAGCTTTTCCAAGCCTTTTCATAGAAGTTACTTTTGTTAAAGGAGTTTGTTGTTGTTCTGCTGTTTGAATAACCTTTTCGACAATTCGATAATCAGCATCTTCAGCAATAACGATTTCTTTAACTTGATTGTTTAAAAGAGCCTTAACTGATTGCTTAGTACCAACAATTATTTTCTGTGCCTGTGATACTTTTTCATAAGACATAATTAAATATCCTCCAAAGCAACAGGTATGATTGAGCACCTTGAATATAGTAACATTGGCAGCGCTAGATGTCAACAATCTCAATTGAAAAATCTTTGACAACTATCTCCCTTCAATGCTATGAACTTACAGAGATTTCTTCATCAGATAAGACATTTGGTGTATTGATTACACCAAATGTCTACTATCCAATTCATTAAACGTTATAAAAATCAATCAACAGAAATTGCTTCTTCGGGTTGTTCAACCTTAGCAATTGGCTCTGCTTGTCGATATCTCGGCATTCCTGTACCAGCAGGTACAAGTTTACCAATAATAACATTTTCTTTAAGTCCTAGTAGTTCATCACGTTTTCCTTTAATTGCTGCGTCTGTAAGAACACGTGTTGTCTCTTGGAATGACGCTGCAGACAAGAAGGAATCTGTTTCTAGAGAAGCTTTTGTAATACCTAGTAAGACTGGACGACCTGTAGCAGGGCGCTTGCCTTTTAATAAAACACTCTTGTTTGCATCAGTAAATTGATGAACATCAAGAAGAGTTCCTGGTAATACGTTTGTATCTCCGGCATCCATGACTCTTACTTTACGTAGCATTTGACGTACCATTACCTCAACGTGTTTATCTCCAATTTCTACCCCTTGCATACGGTATACTTTTTGAACTTCACGTAATAGATAACTTTGTACTGCCTGAAGATCTTTTACTTTAAGTAATTCTTTAGGATCAATTGAACCTTCAGTTAATACTTGGCCACTCTCTACCTTGTCGCCCTGGTCAACTTTTAAGCGTCCATTATATGGAGCTGTATATGAACGTGATTCAACTTCACCTTGGATAACAATCTCTTGTTGTTTATCACGAACCTCATTAATTTCAGAAACAATACCATTGATTTCTGAAATTATAGCTTGCCCTTTAGGGTTTCTGGCTTCAAACAGCTCTTGAATACGAGGTAAACCTTGTGTAATATCGTCTCCAGCAACCCCACCGGTATGGAATGTACGCATTGTTAACTGTGTACCTGGTTCACCGATTGATTGGGCAGCGATAATTCCAACTGCTTCCCCAACTTCAACTTCACTGCCTGTAGCAAGGTTACGTCCGTAACATTTTTTACATACACCATGTCTAGTGTTACATGTAAATGCTGAACGGATCCAAACTTGGTCAATACCAGCTTCCATAATTTCAACTGTAATATCTTCAGTTATTAACTCATTTTCATTTACAATGATGTCGCCAGTTTCAGGATGTTTAACGACCTTACGACAATAACGACCTACCAAACGCTCATCTAATTTTTCAATTACTTCTGAACCCTCTTTAATCGCCATTGCCAGAATACCACGATCCGTACCACAGTCATCATCACGAATAATTACATCCTGCGCAACATCTACAAGACGTCGTGTTAAGTAACCAGAATCGGCAGTCTTCAAGGCTGTATCGGCAAGTCCTTTACGAGCACCATGTGTAGAGATGAAGTATTCTAATACTGTTAAACCTTCACGGAAACTAGACTTGATTGGTAACTCAATAATACGTCCAGCCGGGTTGGCCATAAGTCCACGCAT
Source organism: Metabacillus sp. GQ13 (assembly GCF_059758525.1). Lineage (NCBI taxonomy): Bacteria > Bacillati > Bacillota > Bacilli > Caryophanales > Bacillaceae > Metabacillus > Metabacillus sp. GQ13. The sequence goes on along the minus strand of NZ_JCAXET010000023.1, from coordinate 31,586 downwards.
ACCCGCAAGTTGTGTAAAGTTAGAAGCATTACCACGAGCTCCAGAATCACTCATCATAAAGATTGGATTACGTTTATCAAGTGAAGCCATTAATTTCCCTTGAATTGTATCTTTAGCCGCACTCCAAATCGATATTACTCGTTCATAGCGCTCTTCTTCAGTAATTAAACCTCTTCTAAATTGCTTTAATACGTTATCAACTTTGGTTTGACCTTCACTGATAATTTCTTTCTTTTCTTTTAATACGATGATATCAGATACACCTACTGTTATACCTGCCTTAGTTGAGTATTTAAAACCAAGATTTTTCATACGGTCTAACATTTTTGATGTTTCAGTAATACGGAACTTCTTAAAGATTTCCGCAATCACTTTTCCGAGAATACCTTTATTAAATGGAGCAATTTCTTCTTGTGCTGCAATATGCTCCTTAACATTTACATGTGTTTCCACAAAGTACTTGTCAGGAATCTTCTCTTCAATATTCTGTTTCGTTGGTTCATTCATATATGGAAATGATTCTGGTAAAATTTCATTAAAGATTAATTTTCCTACTGAAGTTATAAGAAGCATCTTGTTTTGTTTTTCAGTAAAAGTTTCTTTGTTTAATGAAGCTGCATTAACAGCTACACGAGTATGTAAATGTACATATCCGCTTTGGTACGCAAGCAATGCTTCGTTTGTATCATTGAAAATCATACCCTCACCGATTACACCTTCACGCTCTAGTGTTAAGTAATAGTTACCTAAAACCATATCCTGTGATGGAGTTACAACCGGCTTACCATCTTTAGGGTTAAGGATGTTTTGTGCAGCAAGCATTAATATTCGTGCTTCTGCCTGTGCTTCTGCTGATAATGGAACGTGAACAGCCATCTGGTCACCATCAAAATCTGCATTGTATGCTGTACAGACAAGTGGATGTAGACGAATCGCACGTCCTTCAACTAAAGTAGGTTCAAAGGCTTGAATTCCCAATCTATGAAGAGTAGGTGCCCGGTTAAGTAAGACTGGATGTTCTCTAATTACTTCCTCTAAAACATCCCAAACCTCTGGGTGCACTTTCTCGATTTTTCTTTTAGCACTCTTTATATTATGAGCTAGCCCTCTTTGTACTAATTCCTTCATTACGAAAGGTTTAAATAGCTCTAATGCCATTTCCTTTGGTAAACCACATTGGTACATTTTTAGGTTTGGTCCAACAACAATAACTGAACGTCCAGAGTAGTCAACACGTTTACCTAATAGATTTTGACGGAAACGCCCTTGTTTCCCTTTTAACATATGTGAAAGAGATTTTAATGGACGGTTACCAGGACCTGTTACTGGACGACCTCGTCGACCATTATCGATTAACGCATCTACTGCTTCTTGAAGCATACGCTTTTCATTTTGAACAATAATACTTGGAGCACCTAAATCTAATAAACGCTTAAGACGATTATTACGGTTGATAACTCGTCTATACAAGTCATTTAAATCAGATGTTGCAAAACGACCACCATCTAGCTGAACCATTGGACGTAATTCAGGAGGAATGACAGGAAGAACATCAAGAATCATCCATGATGGGTGGTTACCCGAATGGCGGAATGCTTCAAGAACTTCAAGTCGTTTAATTGCACGGGTTCTACGCTGACCCTGTGCAGTTTTCAACTCTTCCTTTAATGCCTCTACGTCTTTATCTAGATCAATGTCAGAAAGCAGCTTTTTAATTGCCTCTGCACCCATGGAAGCTTGAAATGTACCACCATATTTTTCACGGTATGCGCGGTACTCTTTCTCAGATAACAATTGTTTCTTTTCAAGTGGAGTATCTCCTACATCCGTTGTTACGTAAGAAGCAAAATAAATAACTTCTTCTAAAGCACGAGGAGACATATCAAGTACTAAGCCCATTCGACTTGGAATACCTTTAAAGTACCAAATGTGTGATACTGGAGCAGCTAATTCAATATGTCCCATTCTCTCACGTCGAACTTTCGCTCTTGTTACCTCAACTCCACAACGATCACAAACTACACCTTTATAACGTACTCTTTTATATTTACCGCAATGACATTCCCAGTCTTTTGTCGGTCCGAATATTCGCTCACAAAAAAGACCGTCCTTTTCAGGCTTCAATGTACGATAGTTAATTGTTTCTGGTTTCTTAACTTCTCCAAAAGACCAAGATCGAATCTTGTCTGGTGATGCTAAACCGATGCTCATATATTCAAAATTATTTACATCTAACAAGGGGCCTACCTCCCTTTTCGTCTTCAGGTTATACCCTATTTTAAAAACATGAAAGAAAAAGTTTTTCAATGGATGATCTGTATCTAACTCAAAGCACTTAGCCATAATGGGTTAAGTGCTCGAGCAATGATTTAGACTTACTAGTTGCTTATTCCTTCGTTACTGTATCTTTTATTAATTCAGTAGCTTCTTTCTCTGAAGCTGCTTGTTCATTTAATGATAAACCCTCTGCTTGTTGAGCTTCCTCGTCTTCATCAAGATCTCTCATTTCGATCTCTTTTTCATCACCAGAAAGCATTTTAACGTCCATACCTAAACTTTGAAGCTCTTTAATTAATACCTTAAATGACTCTGGAACACCTGGTTCTGGTACATTTTCGCCTTTAACAATCGCTTCGTACGTTTTCACACGACCAACAACGTCATCTGATTTAACAGTCAAAATTTCTTGAAGAGTGTATGCGGCACCGTATGCTTCCAGTGCCCAAACTTCCATTTCACCGAAGCGCTGACCACCAAATTGTGCTTTACCACCAAGTGGCTGCTGAGTAACTAGTGAATATGGTCCAGTTGAACGAGCGTGTAGCTTATCATCAACCATGTGTGCAAGTTTGATCATATACATGATTCCAACTGATACACGGTTATCAAACGGTTCACCTGTACGACCATCGTATAATACTGTTTTTGCATCTCGTGCCATGCCTGCTTCTTCTAACGTAGACCAAACATCCTCTTCCGTAGCTCCATCAAATACTGGAGAAGCTACATGAATACCCATTATACGAGCAGCCATACCTAAATGCAGTTCTAGTACTTGACCGATATTCATACGTGATGGTACACCAAGTGGATTTAACATGATATCTACTGGTGTTCCATCCGGTAAGTAAGGCATATCTTCTTCCGGTAGAATACGAGAGATAACACCCTTGTTACCATGACGTCCAGCCATTTTGTCCCCTTCATGAATCTTACGTTTTTGAACTATAAAAACGCGGACAAGCTGATTAACACCTGGTGGTAATTCATCTCCGTCTTCACGGTTAAACACTTTAACATCGTGTACGATTCCTCCTCCACCATGTGGTACTCTTAGTGATGTATCACGTACTTCACGCGCTTTTTCTCCAAAGATAGCGTGTAAAAGACGTTCTTCTGCAGTAAGCTCCGTTACACCTTTTGGAGTAACTTTACCAACTAATAAGTCACCATCTTTTACTTCAGCACCAATACGGATAATTCCACGTTCATCTAAATTCCTTAAAGCATCTTCACCGACATTAGGAATATCGCGTGTAATTTCTTCAGGTCCTAATTTTGTATCACGAGCTTCTGATTCATACTCTTCAATATGAATAGATGTATAAACATCGTCTTTCACAAGTCTCTCACTCATGATAATAGCATCTTCGTAGTTGTAACCATCCCACGTCATAAAGGCAACCATTACGTTTCTTCCTAACGCAAGTTCACCCAACTCCATAGACGGGCCATCTGCTAAGATTTCGCCCTTTACTACCTCATTGCCTTCACTTACTATCGGACGTTGATTGTAGCAAGTACCTTGATTAGAACGAATGAATTTTAACAATCTATATTTATCTAAATTACCTTTGACTTTTTGACCATCAACATCTTCATAGCGACGAACCCAAACGTTCTTCGCCTCTACACGCTCTACAACCCCAGGGTGTTTACAAATAACTGCAGCACCCGAGTCCTTACCAGATACATATTCCATACCTGTTCCAACTAATGGGGACTCTGGATTTAATAACGGTACGGCTTGACGTTGCATGTTCGCACCCATTAACGCACGGTTTGAGTCATCGTTTTCTAAGAATGGGATACAAGCAGTCGCAGCTGATACTACTTGTTTTGGTGATACATCCATATAGTCGATACGATCTCGATTAATAACTGTGTTCTCACCGCGGAAACGAGCAACGATATCTGTATCAATAAATGATCCATCGTCAGCTAATCTAGCATTTGCTTGGGCAACAACATAATTATCCTCTTCATCCGCAGTTAAATAGTCAATACGTGAGGTTACTTTCCCTGATTCAGGATCAACTCTACGATAAGGCGTTTCAATAAAGCCAAATCTGTTTACCTTTGCATAAGAAGATAATGAGTTTATCAATCCGATATTTGGTCCCTCTGGTGTTTCAATCGGACACATACGACCATAATGTGAATAATGAACGTCACGTACTTCCATTCCGGCACGTTCACGAGTTAAACCACCTGGTCCTAGTGCTGATAGTCGACGTTTGTGTGTTAGTTCAGCTAGTGGATTTGTTTGATCCATGAACTGAGATAACTGAGAGCTACCAAAGAACTCTTTTATTGACGCAATAACTGGGCGTATATTAATCAATTGTTGTGGTGTGATTGTATTCGTATCCTGAATAGACATTCTTTCACGCACAACACGTTCCATCCTAGATAGCCCAATTCTGAATTGATTTTGTAACAATTCACCTACTGAGCGCAATCTACGGTTACCAAGGTGATCGATATCATCTGTATCACCTACACCATGTAAAAGGTTAAAGAAATAACTAATAGAAGATAAGATATCTGCAACTGTGATATTTTTAACAGATTCATCTACATATGCATTACCAAGCACATTGATTACTTGCTCACCTTCAGGATCGTTTGGTGAATAAATTTTAATAGATTGAAGGGTTACTTCATTCTCATTTACTCCGCCAGAAGGGTATTCCTTTTTGAAACCTACACCACTTTCGAGGTTCGGCATAATTCTATCTAACGTTCTTCTATCAATCATCGTTCCTTTTTCAGCAATAATCTCACCTGTTTCAGGATCAACTAGTGTTTCTGCTAAACGTTGATTAAATAGACGATTTTTTATATGAAGCTTTTTATTAATCTTGTATCGTCCAACATTTGCAAAATCATAGCGTTTAGGATCAAAGAATCTTGATTCTAACAGACTCTTCGCATTATCAACTGTTGGTGGTTCACCAGGGCGTAAGCGCTCATAGATTTCAAGCAAAGCCTTTTCAGAACTTTCCGTATTATCTTTATCAAGAGTATTACGCAAGTACTCATTTTCACCTAATAAGTCGATGATTTCTTGATCAGAGCCAAACCCAAGAGCACGTAAAAGAACAGAAACCGGCAATTTACGCGTACGATCAATACGTACATAAACTACTTCTTTAGCATCTGTTTCATACTCTAACCAAGCTCCACGGTTTGGAATAACAGTCGCAGTGAAACCTTTTTTACCATTTTTATCGACTTTGGCACTGTAATATACACTTGGGCTTCGGACTAACTGAGATACGATTACTCGCTCAGCTCCGTTAATGACAAATGTACCCGTCTCTGTCATGAGTGGAAAATCACCCATAAAGACATCTTGATCTTTTACTTCACCAGTTTCCTTGTTAATTAATCGCACCTTCACACGTAATGGCGCAGAGTAGGTAACATCGCGCTCCTTTGATTCCTCAACGGAGTACTTAGGGTCTCCTAAGCTATAATCAATAAACTCTAGCAAGAGGTTACCCGTAAAATCCTCAATAGGAGAAATATCCTGAAACATTTCTCTTAAGCCCTCATCAAGAAACCATTGATAGGAAGATGTTTGAATTTCAATAAGATTTGGCAATTCTAACACTTCACTAATGCGTGCGTAACTTCTACGTTGGCGGTGTCGTCCATACTGAACTAGTTGACCTGTCAACTCATTCACCCCTCAAATCAAGCGTAATAGATCTTGCGTTGTACCGTTATGTATACCTTAATTTTTTTTGACAGACGAATAAGAGAACTCACAAAAGGATCATTCTCTTAAAATCAATATCTTCATATACACTTATAAAATCTGAAATAAAAAGAAAGGAAATCCAAGTACAAACGCAAGTAAAAAACAAAAAATAAAAAGGGTTTCTTCCTAGAAAACCACAATTTTGAATCGTACTATTGATTTTATAAGTATCTCCATAATTCAACGTTTTATACATCTAATTACCTAAAAATTAGACAGTTATGGAAATTATATATTGGCATTTTATAATATTAGCATAATAGGTAAATTGAGTCAACCTTTTTTAGCTTTAATAATATAGTAACCCTTTTCTCTAGCAACAATCTCCACTTCAGAAAACCATTCATTTAGTTTGTTAACCGCAGATGGAGCACCTTGTTTCTTTTGGATGACAATCCATAACTCTCCACCGCTAATCAATCGTTTATAGCTTTCTTCAAAGATTGAATGTACCACTTTTTTCCCTGCACGGATTGGCGGGTTCGTTAATACAGCAGCATACACCCGATCATTTGCTACATTTTGAAACAAGTCACTTTGAAAAATAGTCACGTTTTCAATAGAGTTAACAGTTGCATTTTCAATGGTTAATTCTATTGCTCGTTCATTAATGTCGATTAAATCTACATGTCTGTTATAATGCTTTGCAATTGATAGACCGACCGGACCATATCCACATCCAACATCTAGAATATCACCTTGAATATCAGGTAATCCAAATGTATCTATTAGAAGCCGCGATCCAAAATCAACTTCATTTTTTGAAAATACACCTCTATCACTGTGAAATGTAAAGAGTTGTCCTTTCAAGGTGAATTCCCACGTTTTTCGATCACTTTTCACTGTTGGTTTTTGAGAATAGTAATGATCACTCATATTCGCACCTCCTCTTTCAGGAGTTTAGGGTTTACATTTCATATACGTTTTATACAAACAAACGTTATATAAAATAAATATACATAAAAAGCCCGCTATCATCAGCGAGCTTTTTAGACAGTTACGTTTTAAATTACTTAATTTCTACTGAAGCGCCAACTTCTTCAAGTTTAGCAACTAGTTCATCTGCATCAGCTTTAGATACGCCTTCTTTGATTGCTTTTGGAGCATTATCAACTACTTCTTTAGCTTCTTTCAAGCCAAGACCTGTAGCTTCACGAACTACTTTGATAACTTTGATTTTTTGTCCACCAGCACTGTTAAGTATTACATCAAATTCAGTTTGCTCAGCAGCAGCTTCGCCTGCACCAGCAGCAGCAGCTACAGGAGCAGCAGCAGTTACACCAAACTCTTCTTCGATTGCTTTAACTAAGTCGTTTAATTCTAAAACAGTCATACTTTTAACTGCTTCAATGATTTGTTCTTGAGTCATTATAATTTCCTCCTTGTTTTTTCCTATAATTTTTATTAATTAAATGATAAGTGAATCAGATTATGCACCTTGTTCTTCTTTTTGTTCTGCAACAGCTTTTGTAGCAAGTGCAAGATTACGAATTGGAGCTTGAAGAACACTAAGCAACATAGAAAGTAAACCATCGCGTGATGGAAGTTCTGCAAGAGCCTTAACTTCTTCAACAGACGCAACACTACCTTCGATTACACCAGCTTTGATTTCAAGTGCTTCATGCTTTTTAGCAAACTCATTCAAAATTTTAGCTGGAGCTACAACATCATCATAACCAAATGCAATTGCGTTTGGTCCAGTTAATGCATCGTTAAGACCAGAGATTTCAGCTAGTTCTACTGCACGTCTAGCCATCGAGTTTTTGTATACTTTGAAGTCTATTCCAGCATCACGTAATTGCTTACGTAATTCAGTAACTTCTCCAACAGTCAATCCACGATAATCTACAACAATAGTAGATTTGCTTTCACGAAACTTTTTAGTGATCTCGTCTACGACTAGTTTCTTTTGTTCAATAATTGCGCTCATTGTTACACCTCCTGTAGTTTCATTTAACACTAGTACCGTTCGGTGATGGCTGTAAAAAAAACCTCCACGATAGACATGGAGGTTTGTATATACACAACAAGCAATAATATGCTTTATTCGTAAATACACCTCGGTAGGAAATTAAGCTATTATTTAGCCCCTACTGTCTGCGGTATAGCGATATTTTTTTAACACAACATTAATTATTATATATAAACTTCTTTACGAAGTCAATAGTTATTATTTTACAGCTGAGAAGCTAGAAGTATCAACCTTCACGCCAGGACCCATAGTTGAAGTAGTATTAACACTCTTCATGTAAGTTCCCTTTGCTGCAGCTGGTTTAGCTTTTGATAAAGTTTCAAAAATTGTTGTAAAGTTTTCAACTAGTTTGTTATCGTCAAATGATACTTTTCCGATAGGAACATGGATAATACCAGCTTTATCTAAACGGTATTCCACTTTACCAGCTTTAATTTCGTTAACAGCTTTTGTAACATCAAATGTTACTGTTCCTGTTTTAGGGTTAGGCATTAAACCTTTTGGTCCTAATACACGACCTAATTTACCAACTTCACCCATCATGTCTGGTGTAGCAACGATTACATCAAAGTCAAACCAACCTTGTTGGATCTTCGTAATATAATCAGTATCTCCAGCATAGTCAGCTCCAGCTGCTTCAGCTTCTTTCGCTTTATCACCTTTAGCAAATACTAATACACGTTGAGTTTTACCAGTTCCATTAGGAAGAACTACTGCCCCACGAATTTGTTGGTCAGCTTTCTTAGGGTCAACTCCTAAACGAAATGCAACTTCTACAGTAGCATCAAAGTTAACGACGCTTGTTTTCTTAACAAGTTCAACTGCTTCTTGTACTGAATAGAACTTTGAACGATCTACTAGCTTTGCAGCTTCTGCTAATTTTTTACCTGTTTTTGCCATAATAATTTCCTCCTTAGTGGTTTTAGCGGAATAACCTCCCACGAATAAAGGTTGCGAACTTGTTTTTACGCAAACTCGCAACCCCAAAAACATTCCCAAACTAATTAAACATTAGTCTTCGATAACGATACCCATACTACGTGCAGTACCTTCAACCATACGCATAGCTGATTCAACACTTGCTGCGTTTAAATCAGGCATTTTTGTTTCAGCGATTTCACGTACCTTGTCACGATTAACTGTTGCTACTTTATTACGGTTTGGTTCACCAGAACCAGACTCAATTCCAGCTGCTTTTTTAAGTAATACAGCAGCAGGGGGAGTTTTTGTAATAAATGTGAATGAACGGTCTTCGAATACTGTGATTTCTACTGGAATGATTAAGCCAGCTTGGTCAGCAGTACGAGCGTTAAACTCTTTACAGAATCCCATGATATTAACACCAGCTTGACCTAACGCAGGACCAACTGGTGGAGCTGGATTAGCTTTTGCTGCAGGAATTTGCAATTTTACAATTTTAATTACTTTTTTAGCCACGAGACACACCTCCTTAAGTCCGTGATGTGGTAATTGGGTTAAATTTAACCCTCCCACTCATCTAAGCCATCCGTGATACGAATGGTTAAAATTCGGGCAACATAGTCAACTCAGTAATGTTTGAGTCGCTTACCCTTATCGATTCAGAAATGAACGAATTTCTGACCAGTGTAAAGACAAAATTCTGCCTCATGTTCATGAGACATACTGACCTATGAAATATTACCACTTTCCACGATTAATTTCAAGTTTTTTTACATTATAATTTAGACACTTGGGCAAAGTCCAATTCTACAGGTGTTTCTCTTCCGAACATATTAACTAAGACCTTAAGTTTATTTTTGTCTTGATCAATTTCTTCAATCGAACCTGTAAAGTTAGCAAATGGACCTTCTGTTACTTTTACTGTTTCTTTCAATTCGTAATCAATTTCTATACGATGTTCATCCATGCCCATGCGTTTTAGAATAAAATCAATTTCTTCTTGTAATAAAGGTGTCGGCTTTGACCCATGGCCTGATGAACCAACAAAACCTGTTACACCTGGCGTATTACGAACAACATACCAAGAATCATCAGTCATGACAATTTCAACTAGTACATAACCTGGAAAGACCTTTTTCTTTACAACCTTCTTTTTACCATCTTTATAATCCGTTTCTTCTTCTTCAGGTACAACTACTCTGAAAATTTTATCTTCCATACCCATTGATTCTACACGTTTCTCAAGATTGGCTTTTACTTTATTTTCATAACCTGAATAGGTGTGTACAACATACCAATTCTTTTCCATAATGTCAGGACAACTTGTCCTTCCCTCCCCACAATAGGTTTTGGCAATAGCTGCATATGCGCCACCATCTAAACTGTTAAATGATTAGGAATCAATCAAGTTAGGGTGGAACAGGCAAGCCATACAAATTGTTAAAATCCGAAACTCATTCACTTAAACTAGAACAATATAACGAGCTAAAGCCTTAGATGAATCTTTATATGATTTTGTTTGAATACTAAATCCTTTTTAAACAATGAAAAAACCCGTTTAACGGGTTTTGCAGACAAAGATTAATATTTTCTATTATAGCACGATATTCTATCTGTTATTCAAAAATCATCCGAATTAAAGAAGAAATTCCTAAGTCAATAACCGCAAAGAACACCGCAACGAATGTTACAGTTGATATAACTGTAATTGTATACTTTCTTAATTCCTTGCCTTTAGGCCAACTAACCTTCTTCATTTCACGAGATACATCTCGAAAAAAATTAAGTAAACGTTGCATGAATGTTACCTCCAGGAATAATAGGGAAACTTCGCAAATTAGAAGCGCAAGCGCTTGACAACCCTCAGGTAAGTCATTGGAATTGGCTGGGCGCTAGAACTATATACAAACTTAGCCCATATACTTATAAAATATTATGATAGGATAAAAAAATATAAAGACTACTTTGTTTCACGGTGGTCTGTATGAGAATTGCATACTTTACAAAACTTTTTAACTTCTAATCGATCACTTGTGCTCGTTGTATTTTTCATTGTTGTATAGTTTCTATTACCACAAGATATGCATGACATCGTTACTTTCTTTCGCATGTTCTCACCTACCGTAACACATTTATTCATAAAGCTGTTTTCTAAAAGTTTATTGCTCTCAGAGAAAAAACCGACTTTTGGATTTTTCAGTAAAAATAGAATTTATATTAAAAGGAAATACCAAAGTAATTAAGTGAAAAGAGCACGAAAGAAAATTAATTTCGTATTGTAGTACGTAATACGATAAATAATAATCTATTCGAACACAACAATTCATTAAAACTGTATCACAGTGAGGTTTTTTCGTCAATAAACGATAAAATCTACTGCTCTTACAGACTAATCTCTCTTAGTTCTAAGTAACGCTCTAGTTTTCGTTTGACACGCTGTAAAGCATTATCGATCGATTTAACATGTCGATCCAACTCTTCAGAAATTTCATGATAAGAACGTCCATCTAAATATAAAACTAGAACTTTACGCTCTAAATCACTTAATAGCTCTCCCATTTTCACTTCAATATCGTCAAATTCCTCCTGATTAATGATTAATTCCTCAGGATTCATTACTTTTGCACCCGAGATAACATCCATCAATGTTCGATCAGACTCTTCATCATAAATTGGCTTATCTAATGAGATATATGAATTCAACGGTATATGCTTTTGACGAGTTGCCGTTTTGATAGCTGTAATGATTTGCCTGGTAATACAAAGTTCCGCAAACGCTTTAAATGAAGATAACTTGTCCTCTTTAAAGTCACGAATCGCTTTATATAACCCTATCATTCCTTCTTGAATAATATCCTCACGATCGGCACCAATTAAAAAGTAAGATCTTGCCTTTGCCCGAACAAAATTGCGATATTTCGTAATTAAATAATCCAATGCTTCACTATTGCCATTATGCACGAGTTCAATCACTTGTTCATCTTCCAATAATACAAATTCGTCCCTGCTGACCTTGCCCTTGTTGAATGGTGAATTCAAGCCGATCCCCCCGACCGCACACAAGATAACAACATTATACAGTATGCTTTTTGTAAGCGTCAACCAACTATAAGAGGTTGTTCAAAGGTTTAGAGCGATATCTGTCAAAATAAAGTACTCAGTTTGCTACTCTTCTTCCTTCATCATCTCGATTCTCTTTGACCTTTTCGAACACACATCATAGGTTTCCCCTTCGCCATTTCTCTAGCTTATCCATTACATCATCCGGAAATAATATTTTTGAAGAGGGACGTTTTTCTTCAATTTTTTTCACTTTATGCATGATACGCCCCTCAATTGATTCCATCTCATTTAAAAGTTCTCTTGCAGATTTCCGAAGGGCTCCCTGTCCAAAAATTGCCCATTGCTCAGTGAAATCAGATGTGGCTACGTGGACTTGTGTTTTAATGTTATTTAATGACTTTGCTAACTTTTCAATACGCTCGTCCGCTGTTTCATGCTCCCTTGTATAAATAACCTCAACCCGGTAGTTTTTTACCTTTGTTTCTATTCCCTTTACAAGGTGAGCATCAAATACTACCAAGACCCTGTATCCAGTATAAGCTTGATATTCAGCCATCTTTTCAATTAATAAATTCCTTGCTTCAGAAAGGTCATTTACTTTTAGCTTTTGTAATTCAGGCCAAGCACCTATAATGTTATATCCATCAACTAATAGGATATCCATTTCACATTACTCCCCTAAAGGATGTCGCTTTCTATATACCTCATACATTAAAAGGCTTCCTGCAACAGATGCATTTAAGGATGTAACATGTCCCACCATAGGCATTTTAATTAAAAAATCACACTTTTCCTTAACTAAGCGACCTATACCCTTTCCTTCACTCCCTATAATCAGAGCTAAAGGCATATTTCCATCTAAATTTCGGTAATCATCTTTTGCACTTGCATCAGTTCCAATAATCCATACGCCTTTTTCCTTTAATTCCTCAATCGTTCTAGCCATGTTTGTTACTCGAGCAACAGGTATATGTTCAATTGCACCAGTTGAAGATTTTGCAACAGTAGCTGTTAGACCAACTGCTCTTCTCTTAGGAATCACAATCCCGTGCGCCCCCACAGCATCCGCAGTCCTCATGATTGACCCTAAATTATGCGGATCCTCTATCTCATCTAGTAAGAGTAGGAATGGCATTTCTTCTCTTTTTTCGGCAACCTTTAAAATGTCATCAATATGAACATATTCATATGCCGCTACTTGAGCAACGACCCCTTGGTGATTACCTTCAACCATTTGGTCAATTTTCTTCTTTGGGACAAAATTTATCGTTATGCCTCTATCCTTAGCAAGCTCGATTATTTGTTGTGCTTGTCCCTTTAATGAATTCTCCGCAACCCATATTTTATTAATATCTCGTGATGACTTTAATACTTCAATAACTGGGTTACGACCAATAATATAGTCTAGATCCATTTTTTCTTCCTCCCTTCTTCAAGATTTAATAAACTCAATTGACACTTGTATTATTTCATCTAAACGTTGATGTTCTTTTTCTAAGTAAAGATGTCCAAGCAACGCTTCAAAAGCAGTACTGTAACGGTAAGTTTGCACATCAGTATTTTTAGGAATCGTACCTGACTTTGCATTTCTGCCACGCCTTATCACAGCTTCTTCTGCTTCAGAAAAAAAGTCCAACGAATTTAAATGGTGCAAAATACTAGCTTGTGCCTTTGCTGAAACATATCTCTTTGCTTGGTTATGAAGTTGATTCGGTCGGATACTACCTGCTGCTAAAAGGTGATGTCTGACATAGACTTCATAAATAGCATCACCAATATATGCTAAAGCTAAGCTATTCAAAAGCTTAGAATCCTTAATTGTCTCAAAATCTAAAAACATGATGTTCCTCTTTTCTTAAGCCGTTTCGAAAGATTGTTGATTTTTCATTTAAGCTCTTTTCTAAAGTTATTGCCCACTGTATAAATTGCAGCTATTTTAAAAGAAAAGAGCAGTAGTGCATATTACGAAAAACAACAACCTTTTCAAAAACAGCCATTCTATACAGTGTTACCATTTGTTATACTTTATCATTGCATATTATAGTGAAAATAAGTAGCTTACTTATCGTTATTCCCAGTTTTATCTACGGATAATCAATCAGGCTCTTTCTAAAAGTTTGTTGCTCTTAACCCTGAAAAAATCGGCTTTTCGATTTTTCCCTCTAGAAGTTGAAGCTATTTTAAAAGGAAATAACAATATAGTCATACGAAAAGAGCACGAAGACAAGCTAAATACGTAAAGAATTGCTTATTTCGAAAAACAACTACCTTTGCGAAAATAGCCTCAATCAACAATCCGCTTCCACCTAGTTCCCTGAGGGGTATCCTCTAAAATAATACGTAAATCTTTTAATTTATCTCTAATTTCATCCGCTAATACGAAGTTACGGTCTTTTCTAGCCTGAATACGCTGACTAATCAGCTCATCAATATCCTCATCTAACAGCTCATATGAAGTGAATCTCACTCCTAATACCTTGCCCAATTGATCAAACTCACCAAGAAAAGCTTGGATGACCTTTTCTGATGTATGTTGTTGTTCTAAATAGTAATTCGCTTGTTTTGCCAATTCGAAAAGGACAGAAATTGCATTAGCTGTGTTGAAATCATCATTCATCTCTTTTTCAAATTGATTTCGATTCTCACCTATTTTACTTAGCCACTCATCATCATTATCCGTTAAATTCGTGCTGCTATTTTTACGATGCGAAAGGTTGGCATATGAAGTTGTTAGTCTTTCAAATCCATTTTTCGTACTTTCTAATAGCTCTTGTGAAAAGTTAATCGGATGTCGATAGTGAACAGATAACATGAAAAACCGCACGATCTGTGGATCAATTTCCTTAATAATGTCGTGGACAGTCACAAAGTTACCTAATGATTTAGACATTTTTTCATTGTTTATATTAATATATCCGTTATGCATCCAATAAGTTGCAAAAGGTTTTTCATTTAATGCCTCTGATTGAGCAATTTCATTTTCATGATGTGGGAATGTTAGATCCTGACCACCAGCATGAATGTCTATTGTGTCCCCTAGGTATTTCTTAGCCATAGCAGAACATTCTATATGCCAGCCTGGTCTTCCGTATCCCCATGGGCTTTCCCAGGAAATCTCTCCTGTCTTTGCTGATTTCCAAAGGACAAAGTCTAATGCATCTAGTTTTTTCTCCCCTACATCAATTCTATTTCCAAGACGAAGTTCATCGATTGACTGATGTGATAGTTTACCGTATTCTTTAAAGTTTCTTGTTTTGTAGTAAACGTCTCCTCCTGCTTCATATGCAAAACCCTTGTCAATTAGCGCTTGAATAAAGTCTATAATGATATCGATACTTTCTGTTACCCGCGGATGAATGGTTGCCTGATTGCAACCAAGTGCCTTAACATCTTCATGATAAGCATCGATAAAACGTTGCGCAATTGTTGGCACATCTTCACCAAGCTCATTAGCAGCTCTAATTAATTTATCATCAACATCTGTAAAGTTCGAAACGAAATTTACTTCAAAACCGCTGTATTCCAAATATTTCCGAACGGTGTCATATACAATTGCTGGTCTGGCATTTCCTATATGGATATAGTTATAAACCGTCGGGCCACATACATACATTTTTACCTTCCCTGGTTCTAGGGGTTCAAACGTTTCTTTTTGCCTCGTTAGTGTATTGTACAACTTTATTGTCATCTTCACTCTTTCCCTTCCTTAACTGTTGTACTTCATATCTTAAGCTTGTAAGCTCTACTTCTAGTTCCTTAAAACGGTCTGCCACTGGATCTGGCAAATCACAATGGTTTAAATCTTGATCCACTCTAAGTCCATTTTGAATTTTAACTCTACCTGGGATGCCAACAACTGTTGAGTTCTCTGGTACATCCTTCAGTACAACAGAGCCTGCACCTACTTTTGAGTATGCACCTACTGTAATAGATCCTAATACTTTTGCACCTGTCGCAATCAAGGCATGGTCCTTTATAGTTGGATGCCTTTTTCCCTTTTCCTTCCCAGTTCCACCAAGAGTGACTCCTTGGAATACCGTAACATTATCACCTATTTCACAGGTTTCCCCAATCACAACTCCCATACCATGGTCGATAAAAAAGCGACGTCCGATTTTTGCAGCTGGGTGAATTTCTACACCTGTGAAAAATCGGCTCACCTGTGAAACCACTCTCGCTAAGAAGAACAATTTTCGTTTGTACAATGCATGGGCAATTCGATGCCCCCATATAGCATGTAATCCAGAATACGTTAAGATCACCTCAAAATAGTTTCTCGCAGCTGGATCTTGTTCAAAGACAATTTCAACATCTTCTTTCATCATTTGAAACACGGTAATCCCTCCAATCGTCACTCGTGATATCACATTTCATTGGGGTTTTTCTAAGTCAATAAGGCGACCTTCTGACCACCTTTATAAACGAGTACATACATGTATTCTAAAATTCAGCGTTATTTTATATATGTGAAAAGAAAACCCCTCAAAAACCCCAAACAATGTTTTTACTCCATAAAAAAAACGCCTCTGTAAATAATACAGAGACGTTTTTAAACGCGGTTCCACTCTGTTTAGGCATGAGTAGGTATCGTTCAATAACGTTCCTGCTCCTCAAAACCTCAACTTTAGCCCGATAACGTAGAGCGACACGCCTTTACTTACTTATCACATCGATGTTTAGTAAAAGACTCTAAGGTGCATTTCAAGGATCATTTCACTTAAACCCCTTTCAGCCAACGGAGGTTCTCTCTTAGAAGGAAATAACGCTTTACTCTCCTTATCAACGATTTAACAATATATTTATTCTTACTATATTACATTTTTGAATAAAAGTTAACTAATAACATTCAATAATCTTGCAACAACCTTAGTTTTACCTAAAATAGCGATTGACTTTGGCAAATCCGGACCATGTACTTGACCCGTTATCGCAACACGAATTGGCATAAAGAGATTTTTTCCCTTTTGGCCTGTTGCTTTTTGTACCACTTTGATTGCAGCCTTCACATTATCTGCTGAAAAATCCTCAAGGTTCTGAAGTTCATTAACAAATGACTTAAGGACTTCCGGTACCTGTTCACCTTCTAAAATAGCTGTTGCTTCACTGTTATAAGCAATATCTTCTCTAAAGAATAATTCTGTTAGACTCACAATTTCAGCACCGAAGTTTAATTGGTCTTGATAGAGGGCAATCAGTTGATGAGTCCGTTCAGTTTCTTCCTCATTCATATCCTCCGTTACTTTTCCATCTTTAATTAGATGAGGAAGGACCAGTGCTACAAGATCAGCAAGATCTAACTCTTTTATATACTGGTTATTCATCCAAGCAAGTTTTTGTGTATCGAAAACTGCAGGTGACTTAGATAGTCGTGCTGCATCAAAAATTTCAATTAGCTTTTCTTTTTTAAATACTTCTTCTTCTCCAACTGGAGACCAACCTAGCAAAGCAATAAAATTAAATAACGCTTCTGGTAAATAGCCTAATTCTTCGTACTGCTCTATGAATTGGATAATCGACTCATCACGTTTACTTAACTTCTTGTGGTTTTCATTGACAATTAATGTCATATGACCAAACACAGGAACATCCCAGCCAAACGCTTCATAAATCATGATTTGTTTTGGTGTATTTGAAATATGATCTTCGCCACGTAACACATGGGAAATCTGCATTTCATGGTCGTCAACGGCTACAGCAAAATTATAGGTTGGAGTGCCATCTTTTTTAACAATAACAAAATCACCCATACCCTCGGATTCAAATGAAATGTTACCTTTTACTAAATCATTAAAAATGAATTCTTTGTTCGTAGGCACTCTAAAACGGATGCTATACATTAATCCTTGCTCTTCAAGGGCCTTTTCTTCATCAGCAGACAAGTTAGCATGCTTACCAGAATACTGAGTTGTTTCACCACGAGCCATTTGTTCTTCACGTTCTTTTTCTAATTCCTCTTCTGTACAATAGCATTTATAAGCTAAACCCTTTTCTAAAAGCAGTTCATAATAGTTTCGGTAAATATCCTTTCTTTCTGATTGACGATATGGACCATATTCTCCACCAACATCAATACTTTCATCCCAGTCCATTCCAAGCCACTTTAAATACTTTAATTGACTTTCTTCTCCACCTGCAATATTTCGCTTTTTATCTGTATCCTCAATACGAACGATAAATTTCCCACCTAGATTTTTTGCAAATAAATAGTTAAATAATGCTGTTCTAGCATTTCCTATATGTAAATGCCCTGTAGGACTTGGGGCATACCGCACCCTTACTTGGTTTGTCATAGTAACCTCCACTACACTAATTTGATAAGCATTCCTTTGTACGTGTTCCAAAGGTTTATTGCTATTTTTCATTTCTATGTAAAAGTTCAAATACAATTAGAACCTATATCATTTAATCAGAACTCATTTTATCACCATTGGTAACTAGTTACAAAATAAATATCTTCTAAAGAACTATTTCTTAACAATTAATATAGTCGCTTGTGAAGCAATCCCTTCCTGTCTACCCGTAAATCCTAATTTTTCCGTCGTTGTTGCTTTTACATTTACTTCGGAGAGCTCTGCTTCAAGTAATCCCGCAATAATCGTTCTCATTGCATCGATATGAGGTGCCATTTTAGGTTTTTCCGCAATGATTGTACAATCGATATTCCCTAGTATATAACCTCTATCTTTTACAAGTTTCCATACCTCTTTCAACAATTTAGCAGAATCTGCATCTTTGAAGGTAGGATCTGTATCAGGAAAATGTTTACCGATATCACCTTCAGCTATTGCTCCTAAACATGCATCAGCAACTGTGTGTAATAAAACGTCTGCATCCGAATGTCCTAATAACCCTTTTTCGTAGGGAATGTCTACCCCACCTATAATCAATGGTCGACCTTCAACAAGCTGATGAACATCATATCCTTGTCCAATTCTAATCATTTTTATCTCTCCCAATTCTATTTTCTTGCTCTACTCTTATTGTGTTCTTTATTAATAAGGATTGATTTAGCAATCACCAAATCCTCTGGAGTTGTTAATTTAATATTCGTATAATTACCGGGAACAATTGATATCGGACTACCTAACCGTTCAACTAAGCTAGCATCGTCTGTTCCAAGGTAGTTCTCTTTGTTAGCCCTTTGATGTGCCTCTAGTACTAATGAAAATTGAAAAGCTTGCGGAGTTTGAACCGACCAAATACTTGACCGTTCTACTGTTTCAGTAACGAGGCCATTCTCAACCCGCTTAATCGTATCCTTTACCGGAACAGCAAGGATAGCTGCACCTGTTTCTTTTGCTTTAGATAAAAGATTTTCAATGCCCCTCTGAGTGATAAATGGTCGTGCTCCATCATGGATAAGGACAATTTCTCCTTCATCGACAGCTTGTAAACCATTGTACACACTGAACTGTCTCTCACTACCACCAACAACAAGATGTTTTACTTTTGATAAGCCGTAATCATTAATTAATTGCAAAAAGTCCGCCCGTTCTTGTTCATTAATAACTAGAATAATTCCAACGCACATGGAATGATCCTCAAACACCCTTAAAGTATGAACAATTACCGGTACTTGTTCAAGCTCGATAAACTGCTTGTTTTTACCTGCATTCATTCTCTTACCTTGTCCTGCAGCTGGAATTACGACCTGATAGTTCATTCTACTTACTCCTTAATAATCAGTATACCATTATCATAAAAGATTACTGCCAATATGTAAAATGGCCCATGAACACTAGTAACCTAATGTTTCACGGGCCTTTACATTTATACTTACTAAGAGAAAAAAGGTAATAAATGTCTCTCTGATTTCTCTATAACGCCTTTTCTAGTAATTTTGGTTTGGCAAAAATCATTCTACCTGCTGATGTCTGAAGAACACTTGTGACAAGGACCTCGATATGTTTTCCTATATAATTACGTCCATCTTCCACAACAATCATCGTGCCATCATCAAGATAAGCTATTCCTTGATTATGCTCTTTACCATCCTTTATTACTTGAACATTCATTTCTTCACCTGGTAGCACCACAGGTTTGACTGCATTTGCTAAATCGTTAATATTAAGTACATGTACCTTTTGCAGTTCACATACTTTATTTAGATTAAAATCATTTGTTACAACAACACCGGAAGTGATCTTCGCCAATTTTACTAATTTACTATCAACTTCCTGAATTTCTTCAAAATCACCCTCATATATCTCTACATTAATCGCAAGCTCTTTTTGGATTCGATTTAAAATATCAAGACCTCTACGACCTCTGTTACGTTTTAATACATCTGAAGAATCAGCAATATGCTGAAGCTCCTCTAATACAAACTGAGGGATAACAATTGTCCCTTCTAAAAAGCCCGTTTGACAAATATCTGCGATTCTACCATCAATAATGACACTAGTATCTAATATTTTTAGCTTTTTATCCTCGGTATCAACTTCTTCATCTGCCGCTCCCTTTTTCTTACTCATTAGGTTAGGAACTGAGAATAAACTAATTAGTTCATCTTTCTTCTTGAAACCAATTTGAAATCCTAAATAACCAAGAAAAAGTGTTAAAAAGATCGGGATGATTGTTTGAAAAACTTGATATTGAATATCTTTTAAAGGTATAACGATAAGAAAAGCAACTATAAGACCAAATATTAACCCTAAACTTCCAAATAAAACATCCGCAACAGGAGCTTTTATAACAGTCTCTTCTAATACCTTAATCCAATTTACAACGTAATCAACTAACCAAAATGTTGCAACAAAAAAGATAATTGCACCTAATACAGCTAATGTATACGGTGTATTAATAAAAGGTATGTCCTGCATATTTAATACTTGTAGTAATTCTGGTATGAATAGAATTCCTAACATACCTCCTACACTTAAAAATAACAACTGTATGATGCGCTTTATTAACATACCTTCACCTCCTTTTAACGATATAACTACTTTATCCTACTTCTTGTACATGAGGAAACATAAAATTAAAAATGTAAATAGATTGATACAAGGCTGTAATCTAACTGCTCAAAATATATTAAAAAACAATCTTAATATACCCTAATTTGACGAAATTAAAACATAAATGTTGCAGTTTTTATTAAAATTCTATACTAGCTTTTCACAAAATTACTGTTATTCGTTAAAAACAAAAAGTCGACTTTTATTAACAAGTAGCAAGAAACGTTTAGAAAACAGCCAATACTTATATATGGCGATCTATTAAATGTTGGTCCTTTAATCTTTTTAACCCTGTTATGATCTTCTTAGCTCTAACCTCACCTATTCCTTCTACCTCGTCTAACTGTTCTACGGATGCCCGCATAATAAGTTTCAAATTTTTAAAAGTTGTCACTAAATTTTCAATAATTATAGTCGGCATCCTCGAAATCTTACTTAACATTCGATAACCTCTAGGTGTAACTGGATTATCGATTTTAGTAAATGTTGAATAGCCAAGTAATTTAAAAAGAACGGAATCCTCTAAGAGTTCAAAACTAGACAAATCTTGTAATTGTTTAATAATAAGCGAAGAATCAACTATTTTTTCATTTGTATAATCTTTGATTAGTAACGCAGCCTCTTCCTCTAAACCCGATAGCAGTTCAGCAAGTTGTAACCTAATAAGGTAGCCCTCTGCACCAAGCTCGTTAACATAGTCATTGATTTCATCCTTAATTCTTAACACCATTTCAAAACGATGTAAGACCTGAATAACTTCTTTAAACGTAACTAATTCTTCAAGCTCTAAAGCTCCCAAAGTGGCGACAGATTGGTCGAGGACAATTTTATATTTCTCTAGTGTTTGGATAGCCTGATTTGCTTTTGTTAAGATGACACCGATTTCTTTTAAGGCATATCTTAACTCGCCATGATACAACGTGATGACATTTCTTCTTTGTGATATGGCAATGACCAAATTACCTGTTTGTTTAGCTACACGTTCAGCCGTACGGTGTCTCATCCCTGTTTCTGAAGAGTAAATAGTCGAATCTGGTACTAATTGTGCATTTGCATACATGATTTTTTTCCCTGAATCACTTAAGATAATTGCCCCATCCATTTTAGCTAACTCATATAAATGTGAAGAAGAAAAAGAACATTGGATTGAGAAACCACCATCAATTACGTCATTGACTACACCGTTGTGACCTACAACAATTAATCCACCAGTTTTTGCACGGAGGACATTCTCAATTCCCTCCCGGATTGGTGTTCCAGGTGCTACAAATTGCAGAATTTCATTTAAGGTCTTTTCACCAGATTTACTCTCTTTTTCTATCATTCATTATCCTCCTATAGTTTTGTGGAGGGCCTCTGCAACATTTTTCACGCCGATTACTTCGATATCATCTGGGGCGCTCCAACCACCGATATTCGCTTCAGGAATAATTACTCTTTTAAATCCTAGCTTAGCAGCCTCAATGACTCTTTGCTCGATTCTAGATACACGTCGAACTTCTCCAGTTAAGCCAACTTCACCTATTATCACATCAGTAGGTTTTGGTGGTGCATCCTTAAAACTAGATGCAATACTTACAGCAATAGCTAGATCAATAGCTGGTTCATCAAGCTTCACACCACCCGCTACTTTTAAATATGCATCTTGATTTTGTAAAAGTAGGCCGACACGTTTTTCTAAAACAGCCATTAGCAATGGAACACGATTATGGTCAATTCCAGTAGCCATTCTTCTAGGGTTACCAAAGCTTGTTGGCGAAATTAATGCCTGAATCTCAACAAGTATTGGTCTTGTTCCTTCCATAGACGCAACAACGGTCGAACCAGCTGCACCCTTTGATCTTTCTTCTAAAAAGATTTCTGACGGGTTTTTAACTTCTTCCAGCCCTGATTCCTTCATTTCAAAAATACCCATTTCATTTGTTGAACCAAAACGGTTTTTAACTGCTCGTAAAATTCGATAGGTGTGATGTCTTTCACCTTCAAAATATAATACAGTATCAACCATATGCTCCAATATCCTCGGACCAGCAATAGATCCTTCTTTTGTTACATGGCCGACAATAAAAATAGCAATACCTTGTGTTTTGGCAATTCTCATTAACTCGGCTGTGGATTCTCTGACCTGTGACACACTCCCAGGGGCAGAGCTTATTTCACTATGAAAAACAGTTTGAATCGAGTCAACTACAACAAAAGCAGGGTTTGTTTCCTCAATTGCTTTTGAAATAAAACTTAAATCTGTTTCAGATAAAACAAATAATTTACTTGACTTAACTCCTAATCTGTCAGCTCTTAGTTTTGTTTGTTTGACAGATTCCTCGCCTGAAATATATAGAACATCGTTTCCATTATCAGCAAGCTGTGAGGAGATCTGCAGTAAAAGGGTAGACTTTCCTATTCCAGGATCACCACCAATTAAAACAAGGGATCCCTTCACTATCCCACTACCTAGTACGCGGTTAAATTCTTCAGACTTCGTGAAAATTCTTGGTTCTTGAGTTGTTTCGATATTTGTAATCGGGGAAGGTTTTTGTGCAACTTGATTGGAATGATTAAAAACAGCCTTTCGAGGTGAGACTGGTTTCAGGACTTCCTCTGTCATTGTATTCCATTCTCCACACCCAGGACATTTCCCCATCCATTTAGCTGATTCATATCCACATGTCTGACAAATAAACTTCACTTTTGTTTTCGCCATTTCTATTCCCTCTCCTAATAGATTACCAAGTAGTCATGGAAATTATGATACTAATCCATTAATTATATGGCTCCTTTTAAGGTATATCGTAAAAATGTCCCTCTTTAATCTATAAAGTAAATATAACTTTTGGATAGCAGTGTAGTTTTAAAGCTTATAAATTACTTCCTATTGTAGTAGCTTAGTACGAGGAACACTTTGAACGACAAGTGTATATTCCGGTAGCCAATAACAAGATAAGATCTTTATTTAGAGTTCCATATAAAAGAAAATGAGGCACACAATACGTAGCATGCCTCAACTTATTTCTTGCAAAAGGAAAATCGGGCTTCATACCCGACTTCCTAGTATTTTCTAAATTTTATTGCTTTTATAATAAGAGTAACTAATTTAAGGTAACCTATTTAACTTCTTTCTTTTCAGTGGTTTTAACGATAAATTCTCCATTTTCAACATCTAGAATAATATTGCGACCTTTATCAATATTACCCCTTAATAATTCTTCAGATAGTCGATCTTCGACATTTCTTTGAATCGAACGACGCAGTGGTCTCGCACCGTATTCAAGATCCACTCCTTCTTCTGCAATCTTATCCTTTGCAGCTTCGGTTAATTCCAATGTAAGATCTTGCTCTTGCAATCGTTTTGTTAATTGGTCAGACATAAGGGAAACAATATCTTTTAAATGTTTCTTCTCTAGAGAGTGGAATACAATAATTTCATCGATACGGTTAATAAATTCAGGTCGAAATGCCCGTTTCAACTCGGTCATTACTTTACCTTTCATATCTTTATAATCATGCTTTTCATCTTGAATACTAAATCCAACATATTTATTCCGTTTTAACTCATTAGCCCCTACATTAGATGTCATAATTAAGATCGTATTTCTAAAGTCTACTGTGCGACCTTTTGAATCAGTTAATCTTCCGTCTTCGAGTACCTGCAGTAAGATATTAAATACATCAGGATGAGCCTTTTCAATTTCATCTAAGAGTACGACAGAATAAGGCTTTCTTCTAACCTTTTCTGTTAATTGACCACCTTCATCATATCCTACATATCCAGGAGGTGAACCCACTAAACGGCTTGTTGAATGCTTTTCCATATACTCAGACATATCAATCCGGATCATTGCGTCTTCTTCACCAAAAATGGACTCTGCTAAAGCTCTGGCAAGCTCTGTTTTACCAACACCAGTTGGGCCTAAGAAGATAAAAGATCCAATCGGACGTTTCGGATCCTTAAGTCCTGCTCGTGCACGTCGAACAGCTTTAGCCACTGCAACCACAGCTTCATCTTGACCAATTACTCTTGAGTGCAACAAGTTCTCCATATTTAACAACTTATCCGTTTCTGTTTGCGCAAGTCTAGATACAGGGACACCAGTCCAACTAGAAACAACCATAGCTATATCTTCAACAGTAACTTCTGTATTTTCCTGACCTTGCTTTTCTTTCCATGTTTTCTTTGTTTCCTCAAGTTGTTCACGTAACCTTTGTTCTGTGTCACGTAGGGAAGCAGCCTTTTCAAACTCCTGGCTTTGTACAGACGCATCCTTTTCTTTACGGATTTCATCTAACTTTACCTCAAGCTCTTTCAAGTTCGGTGGTGTTGTAAAGGACCGTAATCGCACCTTTGAACCAGCTTCATCAATAAGATCAATTGCTTTATCTGGCAAAAATCGGTCTGAAATATAACGATCAGATAATTTAACGGCCGCATCTATAGCTTCGTCAGTAATCGAGACTCTATGATGTGCCTCATAACGATCACGTAGACCTTTTAGAATGAGAACACTTTCCTTAGCTGTTGGTTCATCTACTTGAATTGGTTGGAATCTTCGTTCTAGTGCAGCATCTTTTTCAATATACTTTCGATACTCATCAAGAGTAGTTGCACCGATACACTGCAATTCACCTCTAGCTAATGACGGTTTCAAGATATTTGAGGCATCAATTGCTCCCTCAGCTCCACCAGCACCAATTAACGTGTGTAACTCATCAATAAATAAAATGATATTTCCGGCTTGGCGGATCTCATCCATAACCTTTTTCAGTCTATCTTCAAATTCACCACGATATTTAGTACCTGCAACAACCGTTCCCATATCAAGTGTCATAACACGCTTATCACGTAGTATCTCCGGTACCTCATTTTGGACAATTTGTTGAGCTAATCCTTCAGCAATAGCTGTTTTACCTACACCGGGCTCCCCAATCAATACTGGGTTATTCTTCGTACGACGACTAAGTACTTCTATCACACGTTGAATCTCTTTGCTTCTTCCGATAACCGGATCTAAGCTACCTTCTCTTGCGATAACTGTTAGATCTCTAGCAAGGCTATCTAAAGTTGGGGTGTTTGCATTTGTCATACCTCCACCTTGATGATTAGAGGACGTTTCATTGCTTCCTAATAATTGAAGCACCTGTTGTCTAGCTTTATTAAGACTTACACCTAAATTGTTTAATACGCGAGCGGCTACCCCTTCTCCTTCGCGAATAAGACCAAGTAAGATATGTTCAGTTCCAACATAAGAATGACCTAATTTTCTAGCCTCATCCATCGAAAGTTCAATGACCTTTTTTGCTCTTGGTGTGTAATGAATCGTCTGCGAGGTATCCTGACCTTTTCCAATTAGTCCTTCAACCTCTTTTTGGATCTTTTCAGGCCCTAAACCTAACGCTAATAACGCTTTAGCAGCAATTCCTTCTCCTTCACTGACAAGACCTAAAAGAATATGTTCTGTGCCTATATTGTTATGACCCAAACGAACTGCTTCTTCTTGTGCCAAAGCAAGTACCTTTTGTGCACGTTCAGTAAATCTTCCAAACATCATATTTCATCATCCTCCTCTTGCTTATTACGTACCATTTCTAAATTTAGCCGCTCTCTTATTAACGCAGCTCTACGAATATCTCGCTCATTAGGGCGTAACGAACCGCCAAAATACTGTTGTAGAAAGCCTGGCTGAGTTAAAATTGTTAATTCATTTAAAATATTTCGTGATATATCTTTTATAATCCCTAGATCGATACCCAACCTAACATCTGAAAGGCATTTTGCTGTCTCGTTGGATTCAATAATTCTACTATAGGCCAATGTACCAAATGATCGATACACTCTGTCCTCCAGTTGGTTTTGAGAAGAATTATATAGCGCTTCTCGTGTTGTTCTTTCTTGTGTGATTAACTGCTGAACAACACTAATTAAGTCCTCAACAATATCCTTTTCAGACTTACCTAACGTTATCTGATTCGAGATTTGGAATAGATTACCTACTGCTTCGCTACCTTCGCCATAAATTCCTCTAACGACTAATCCTAGTTGATTAATAGCAGGAATAATTCTATTGATTTTCTGTGTTAGGACAAGTGCTGGTAAGTGCATCATGACAGATGCCCTCAATCCAGTTCCAACATTAGTCGGACAGCTCGTTAGGTAGCCCATTTTCTCATCAAAGGCGTAATCAACTTCCTCTTCAATCCAATTATCTAATTTATTTGCCATATCCAATGCCTCCATAAGCTGAAAGCCTGGGAATAGACATTGTATACGAATATGATCTTCCTCATTTAACATAATGCTAACTTCTTCGTTTTCAGAAAGTAAACACCCTCCAAAACTTGAGTTTTCTGATAAATTTGGACTTATTAAATGCTTTTCCACTAAAACCCTTTTTTGAATTGGTTGCATATCATTCATCTTAAGTAGTTCTAGTCGACCAATATTTTGGAATTTTTTATTTGCATAAGTTGTTTCAAAAAAAGTTAACACTTCTTGTAATTCATCATTGGTAGAAAGCGTCGGAAATTTATATTGCTCTATATTTCGTGCTAAGCGAATTCTGCTGCTTAAAACAATATCTGAATCAGGACCTTCTTGACTCATCCAAGCACTCATTGCTTTATTCATAAAATTTTGGAGAGACATGCCTTATGATCCCTCCTTTTGAGAATTGCTTAGTTTTTTCTCAAGAAGTCTAATTTGATCTCTATATTCGGCAGCTTGTTCAAATTCCTCTTGGGCAATAAAATGATGAAGTTTATCCTTTAGCTCGCCAATTTGCTTGCGGATATGAATATCTCCGCCAATTCTCTCTGGAATTTTCCCGGAATGGACAGTGTTTCCACCATGAACCCGTTTTAATATCGGATTTATATAACTTTTAAATGTATGATAACAGTTTGAACACCCAAATCTTCCAACCTTTTTAAATTGGGGTAAAGTCATTTTGCATCGATCACAATGAGGAACATCATTTGCTTGAAAAACATTCTGTTCTTCTGTCTTGGCAATACCCGATTCCATGTTTAACAAACCCGTTAATAAATTATTTAAAGAAAAACCTTGATTAACATTAAACATAACTAGCTCACTATTTTCGTGCGCACAATGCTCACAAATATGAACCTCTGTTTTTTCACCATTAATCACTTTTGTAAAGTGAAACGTCGCCGGTCTTTCTTTACAATCCTGGCAGATCATCCGTCTCCCCTACTTTCATTTATATTTCAATGACGTCAGCATGGCTTTAACCATCCTAGCCCTTAATTCATCCCTATGGGGTAGATCAATATATATCACAGACCTATCAATAACGCTCAGCATCAGTTTAGCTTCCCTAGCTGATATAACTTCCTCACTAACTAGTCTACTGATTATGTCCACTGCAGCAACTTGTGAAAGGCGATGTTGAATTAAATGTAAGATTTGTTCGATTAAGTGTGCATGATTATTGGATCGGACTTTGATAATACGGATATAACCGCCACCACCACGTTTACTTTCTACGACATACCCTCTTTCAATCGTAAATCTTGTATTAATAACATAGTTAATTTGTGAAGGTACACACTGAAACTTATCAGCAATCTCACTACGCTTAATCTCTACTATTTCTTTTCCACCACTTTCCAGAACCTGCTTTAAGTACTGTTCAATAATGTCTGAAATATTTCTCACTCAACCTCCCCCTCACTGACTTTGACTATATTTGACTTTAACCTTACTATAAAACGAACAGAAAAAATTTTCAAGCTTTCTGTTTCATTTTAACTATTGCCAAAATATTAACTTGTAAAACATATCTAAAATATTTTTTCCACCTCACTTACCTCTACAATGATTCTTTCTAGATCAACATTTACAGATGAAACATCTATCTCTAATTGATAATTAAATGTTACCTGACCTTCTTTATCCTTCCTACATGATGTCATAACGGTCTTATTTGTTTTCACGTCGTATGTCGATATCTTCTTTAACACATCTTCAATTGTAGTCTTATTAGAGTGGACAACTACTTTTACTTTCCTTTTAGGTCTTTTGCCAATCATAAATTTTTCTAGTCGATTTAAAAAAATTAAACACATCAAAACAATGAATGTCGTAAATATAGCCACTTCATACATACCTGAACCTATAACTAAACCTAACCCTGCCACTATCCATATTGAGGCAGCAGTTGTTAAACCTCTGACTGTTGCTCCTCTAACAAGAATTGTTCCACCACCAAGAAATCCTATCCCACTGATAACATAGGAAGGGATTCTGGCAGGATCAAAGCGAATATTAGGATCTTTTTGAATATAATCTTCAAATCCATAAAGAGATAAGATCATCATTAAACAAGACCCTATCCCTACAAGTAAATGTGTACGAAATCCTGCAGGATGCTTATTAAATTCCCTCTCTAATCCAATTAGACCGCATAATAATGTTGCTATTAATATACGTGAAAACATAATGTATGTATCTTGATTTAATAAGTCAATAATAGTATTCATTCTTTCCCCTCTTTGGCTATAAAAATCTTTCTCTAATATATGTATACTCAAATGATTGTATTCAAACTACAAATCAATAAATTATTTTATCTTTATTCTGAAAGGCTTTTCCCTAAAAATAATGTTTGTTGCTATCAAACTTAAAAAAATTGGACTTTGGATTTTCTTCGTATAATTAGAAGCTCTATTTTAGTTGAAAATGGCTGAGTAATTCAGCGAAAAGAACACGAAGACAGAAAGAAAAGGTATATTAAGAAATGCTTATTACAAATAACAACAATTTTTGTGAAAACAGCCCTGGAAACATTTAATTGATTATAAGCAGTTTTTCCTTTATATGAGTTTATTTCAATTTCTTGTTGTGTTGCTCTCTGTTGTTTAAAGAAATAACAAAACAATTAGGTACATGTAACATATTAACTACATCCGATATATTTTTATATAAAGCTACAATATTTATGGATACAGCCCTCTCATTCTACAACTTTATCAATTTATTCATTCCTAAATTGATTAAAATAAATTTACTCAGCAATGAGAAAAAGCTTACTCTCCCTAACTATGGAGAAGTAAGCTAATAAAATTTATAGTTTTTAATATCATACGTAGCATCTCAGGTAGTAAGCTATAATCATTCTGGTTACGCTATTTTCTCTTACTTTAAACTTTCTAATGCATGCTTCAAATGTGCAAACGTTTTGATTGACGACATATCAATACCACTATTCACAACAATTTGAGCTAATTCAGGACGTAAACCTGTTACAATTGTTTTGCTACCTAATAACCGAAGAACACTTTCTATTTGATACAGATAACGGGCAACTTCTTCATCAATTGTCAAAATACCTGAGAAGTCGACAATGAGATAATTTATTTTAAGTTCTGCAATCTTTGGAATAACTGATTCGATAATATAAGTTGCTCTAAATGAATCGACTATACCAATCAATGGCAGAACTGCTACCCCATCTTTAATTGGCACTACAGGTGCTGAAAGTCTAGCTATTTCCTTTTGAGATTCAGCTTTAATTTTAGTAGAAAGACGTTCAAAAGCAAATACAGTTTCATTTATGCTTATATCTAGCATTGCATTTATTCTCTTAAGTATAAATGAATGTTCTTTTATTGATAGTCCAAAATCTAAACTGATTTTTGTAAGAATATCCGTAATAAGTTCCCTTGTTGCTGGATAGCGTACAATAATCTCAGAGATTTCCCCTCCTGATGCTACCTGTTCTTCAGCATTCCTTTTACTCCAAATATACAGTGCTTCAGGTACTCCCTCTTTATCACATTCAATAATAGATTCCCCAAAAAAAACCAAAAGGTCATTGTACATTCTAATTGCTTGTTCCTTCTCCAAGTTAGATATTTCTAACTTTGCATAATTAATAACACCTTCAACAATTTCAACAGCCAGAAAATCAGCATGTTCAACCATATAGGTAGCTACGCTAGTAATCGATTTCATTTGTCTTCACACCCTATAGATATTAATTTTTTACTAGATTGTAGTCTTTCAAGCTTTTACATATACATACGTCATATGTAGCTAATATTTTTTAATTAATTTCATATCTGCAATATTTTTTAAGATTTTGCTATTAAAGTAATATCATCAATATTTTGGGTAAATGCATATCTAAATTATAACCTAAAATAAGCATAGTTCATTAATACAATTTTTAATAAAATACATTTATTGAGTCCATTCGAGCTAATACTTCAATATATTTCAGCAGGGCACTGAAAGGAATATTTGAGTTTTTTGACGGATAATACAGCCTAATCTTAAGAAAATCGAATGCAAAGTTAGATTATGTATTGATGGTCATGATGAAAAATCTTGAATGGTGGTTCCTTCGCATATTGAGCAGAAAATTAAAAGTATTAAAAGTAGTTTAATCACATTTATTTTAGTATAATTTTCATTCAAACACTTCCACTATAGGATGTATTCTGACGTATATGGAGATCTGGCTCTGTATTTTATATTTAACTACAAAATGAGAATTCATCTTAGAATTAGGTTCTACGTCAAATGTTGGGGTGATGACATAAATCACCCTAACCAATATGCATCCCAATTCTTTTATATTGTTTTGCCAATAAGATTTTTGCTCGAAAT
>NZ_JCAXET010000022.1:0-70576 GCF_059758525.1 Metabacillus sp. GQ13 | reverse complement strand
AGAGCACAACGCAATAAAATAAAGGATACCGATGAGCGATAGTAACAAAGAAATCAAGTTGATACTTCCCCACTTTATTTCTTTGTTACTAGTTTGTTATAGCAAACCAATTTAATTTTTTTAGTAAAGGAGTTTTACATCATGTCAACTACAAATCTATCTATTCCACAATCTGTCATTTGGCAAGAAGATTCTATATCACTTTTAAATCAACAAAAAATACCACAGGTAACAGAGTATCTGGAGTTAACAACCATTGAAGAAGTTTGGGAAGCAATTCAGTCTTTAAAAGTAAGAGGT
This sequence comes from Metabacillus sp. GQ13, assembly GCF_059758525.1. Taxonomy (NCBI): domain Bacteria; kingdom Bacillati; phylum Bacillota; class Bacilli; order Caryophanales; family Bacillaceae; genus Metabacillus; species Metabacillus sp. GQ13. The sequence continues at coordinate 70,276 of NZ_JCAXET010000022.1, read as the reverse complement.
GCCCCTGCTATTGGAATAACAGCGGCATTTGGACTAGCTCTAGCAGCCCTTCAAGATTCTTCTAATACAATCGATGATTTTAAACAAAACATAAAACTAAAACGTGATTATTTAGCGGGTTCTAGACCAACCGCTGTTAACCTAGTCTGGGCTTTAGATCGTTTAGTTTCAAGTGTAGCTTCAGCAAACACTATAAACGAAGCTAAAACGACGATTGTTCATGAGGCAATTCAAATCCAAGTAGAGGATGAAGAGGTTTGTCGATTGATCGGTGAATACGCTCTTTCTGTTTTTAATAATGGCGATCGTGTTATGACGATATGTAATGCAGGTTCAATTGCAACTGCTAAATACGGTACAGCATTAGCACCATTTTATTTAGCAAAAGAACGAAATATAGATATTAGTGTATATGCTTGTGAAACACGTCCTGTTTTGCAAGGGGCCCGTTTAACAACATGGGAGCTCATGCAGGCTAATGTTGATGTAACATTAATTACTGATAATATGGCTGCACACACAATTAAATCTAAACATATCACAGCGATAATTGTCGGTGCAGACCGGATTGCTGGCAATGGTGATACTGCGAATAAGATTGGAACCTTTAACTTAGCGCTTCTAGCTAAAGCATTTTCGATTCCTTTTTATGTAGCTGCCCCATTATCTACTTTTGATCCATCAATTACGAATGGTAATCATATACCAATAGAGGAACGCAATTCAGAGGAAATAACAACACTTAACGGAATACGTATCGCACCAGAGGGTGTCAAAGTCTTTAATCCTGCGTTTGATGTCACACCTGGAGAATTAATTACGGGAATTATCACTGAAAAAGGCATTTTAACTGGTGATTACCAGAAAAAAATCACCAAGTTATTCACTGTAGATTAATTTATAACTAAATACTCCATGGAAACTGACAAAATACTAAATGGTCAGCCCCCTCTATTTCCTGATATTAGACCTATGGAAACATAAGATCCCATATATCGGTGTTAATGGAGGAGTCTGACCTTTATCTGTTCAGTTTCTACTAGGCTAAATATTACTGTTATTTATCATTAATCACATCTAATTTTCAAATCGATGTGTGGTGTTCAATATAGCTATTTACTCTTGAACAGATCCTGTTACTTCCACTTTTTCAGCAAACTGTTTTTTTCGTTTTCTGAGATAATATGAAGTTTAGAAAATAAGGAAGTATAAAAATAAATTTTTTTAGGCCGTTTATATTTCAACACTTAGCTTGCCCCTTTCTTTACCAAATGCAACTTTGTTCCCTTACACAAATTATATGTTATTAAGTCAATAATGTGACAAGTCTTTCCATCTCTAGATGAAGCATTTTACATACTCACAGGATAGTTATTGATTAATCGGAAGTGTAATTTGGAATGTCGTTCCACGTCCAACAATACTTTGGACCTCTACGCTACCTCGATGCTCTTCAATAATTTTATAGCTTACCATTAGTCCTAGTCCTGTACCTCTTTCTTTTGTTGTATAGAATGGTTGCCCCAGTCTTTTAATTTTATCTTCAGATATCCCTGATCCTCTATCTTTAATCGAAACATACAAATGGTTTTTATCCTTCTGTGCAATCATTACATCGATTTGTCCACCAGTAGGCATAACTTCTATTGCATTTTTTAAAATATTTATAAATACCTGTTTTAATTGATTAGGTTCACAGTATAGTAGTGGTAAGTCTTTTTCCTCTGAAAGCTTCATTTGTACATTTACAAGAATTGCTTGTGCGTTTAAAAGATCAATTGTTTCCTTCATTATGGTGCCAATGTCTTTCTTCAGGTATTTAATTGCTTGCGGTCTAGCTAAAATCAAAAATTCTGTTATTATCGATTCAATTCTACTTAATTCTGAAGTAATCACATTAAAATACATCGAATAATCCTCTTTAATACTACCCTCAAGGAGTTGAATGAATCCTTTTAAGGAGGTCATTGGGTTACGTATTTCATGAGCAATTCCAGCTGCTAACTCACCCACAACGTTTAACGTATCAGATTTTCTTAGTTTTTCTTCTAACTCTCTTTTCTCCGTAACATCACGAAAAACTGCAAGATTCATATTTTCATTGATATTATTTTTTATCGTATATTCTAAAATTTTTTCTTCTCCATTATTAAATAAATAGCTAATTTCTTGTAATTTTTCTTCCCAATATTTCGAATCAACCCCATGACAGGTTTTACCTTGATTTAAGTCTGAATAAAGTAAATCGAATAAATTAAATGAAGCCAATTGTTCCGGTGTAAGATTTAAAATTCGCATTGCAGTTGGGTTTGCTTCAATTATTTCATTAGAATTATTAAATAAAACAATTCCATCCATTGCTCCATCAAATATTTTTCGGAACTTTTGCTCACTTTCTCTTAACACCTTCTCCATTAGCTTACGTTCACTAACGTTACGAAAAATGGTTAGATGATGTCCTTCTGAAATATCCATCCTAGACGTAAACTCTAGCTGTTTATTTTGCCCGTTTGGCATATGAAATAATAGTTCTTCTCTAATTGCACCTGTTTTTAAGTACTCCTCTTTCACACGTTCGAAATTCATGGAAGATTGATCAATAAACTCTAAAATGTTTCTTGTTACTAGCTCTTCATCTGACAATTCAAATGTGCGGCTTGCCGCTTGATTCACTCTTAATATTTGTCCATCCTTCTTCCAAATCATTATGGCATCAATTGCATTTTCAAATATTTCTCGAAAGCGTTCTTCACTTTTGTAAAGCTTTAATTCCATTGAGCGTTTTTCTGTAATATCCCTCAAAATTGCCATATAAAAACCGTTAATAATATTAGAAGTGGTTGTAAACTCGAAAATTTTCTTTTCACCATTTTCCAAAACCACCGGTAGTTCCCCTTTTATGCTACCGTTTTCCTTCATAACACGCCATAATTTATCAAGCTTACTACCATCCTGTTTATCTATAAAGTCACCAAGAACATACTTAGTAAGCTGTTCCTTGTTAATTTCAAAGCTTGTACAAAAAGAACCATTGGCATCAATAAATGCACCTTCATGATCAAAGATGACAATACCATCAACCGCTCGGTGAAACAAATCCTTAAATAATTGTTCGTTAATAGTTCGTTCTCGTTCTAACGTTTTCTTAAACGAAACATCTTTTAGCATCGCAAAATCATAACCATTCAATGCATGCTTACGCACTGAAATTTCAATAAACTTCACATGTCCACTTTCTAATTGGACGATAGTCTCTTTTACAAATGAATGATCCTTGTTCAATTCCGCTCTTAGTTGATTAAGTTCATTTTCGGGTATGAGATTGAGAAAATCATATAGACTGCGTTTACATAATTCAGCTTTTGGTAACTGGAACATCTCACATGCTGATGTGTTTACATCAATAAATTTCAATGTTTCATCAAAGATTGCAACTGCATCCAGTGCATTCTCTAGTATAGTTTCATGTTGAAAAAGCGTCTTTTTAAGCAATTGATTTTCATTTTCTAATTCAACTAATTGTTTCCTCATCGTAACGATTTCGTTTTCCTCCATCGTTTGCTTCAACCTTTTCACCCCTAATTACCACATTCTTCACTTTTTATAATTCAACAAGACCCGGCATTGTCCTTCACCTATCTACAATTTACTTTCTTATTAACATAAATACCTTCTAAAGCACTATTTTTTTGAGAAAAAAATACAATTTTCGTAGTCTGAAATTTGAATTAAATAAATAACCAACCTTACAATTCGGTTACACAATCATTACAACACCCTATAATTTTATTTCAATTACCGAATGTTAGTTTAGTAATGAATCATTTAGGGGAAAAATCTCATGTAACTGAATCAACAAAACAGCTTTTAAGGCTTTTGTTTAAATTGAGAACATACCCCGATTATTAGATTTGTTTAAGTCATATAAAGTTGGATTAAGATTTATAAACAACTAGAAAAAGGTGAGATCATGAAAAATCGAGATAGTTATTTTGATAATGCAAAGTTTTTTTTGATTATTTTGGTTGTCTTTGGTCATATCATTCGTTCTTTCATTGATGACAGTCAAATGATTATGAACATATACAAGTTTGTCTATACTTTTCATATGCCTGCATTTATTTTGATATCAGGTTATTTTGCGAAAGGATTCAGAAAAAAAGGGTATGTAGGTAAAATTACAAAAAAGTTAATCGTACCTTATCTTATCTTTCAAGGTATTTACTCAGTTTATTATTTTTCAATTGAAAAACAATCGTCCATTGCACTGGATCCATTAGATCCTCATTGGTCTCTATGGTTCTTAGTTAGTTTATTCTTTTGGAATGTATTACTAATAGTGGTTACAAAGCTGCCAACAAAGTGGGCAGTCTTACTAGCGTTTGCAGTTGGTTTATCAGTTGGATACATTGAATTAATTAGTAACTATTTAAGTCTTTCAAGAACATTTGTGTTCTTTCCATTATTTTTAATTGGGTTCTATTTAAAACATGATCATTTTAAAAGAATAACCATTCCGAAAATAAGAGTATTATCATTTTCTTTATTGATGATCACATTTATTGCTTACTTTTATATTGATTTTGATTATGGATGGTTATTTGGTTCGAAATCTTATTCTCAGTTTGGCGAAGTTTCCGTTTTTAGCGCACTTATTCGTCTGGGGTTTTATTGCTTAACGCTTATAACCTCGCTAAGTTTTTTGTCACTTATACCAAAAACCCATTCCTTTTATACAGAATGGGGAACAAGAACGTTTTATGTTTATTTACTACATGGGTTCCTTATTCAATATATGAGAAATAGTGAGTTATTATCTTGGATGAAGGATTATCAAAGTTTAACCTTACTCGTTATTCTTGCAATCCTTTTAACTTCAACGTTGTCATCTAACATTGTAAAAGCAATTACACAACCTTTTATTGAATTAAAGGCATCTTCATTCCAGAATATTTTAAAGAGTCTTTCCATTAAATAACCTGGAATAAACTCTTTTTAAACGTTTTTAGTCTAACGATTTGGGCAATATCTATCATGCAATACCTATTACGAAAAAGCCTTAGTAAAAGAAGAGTAGCATGCCTACTCTTCTTTTTTAGTCTATTAACAGAGTATGGAATTCAATCCATTTACTCAAGTTCGTTTTTCCACTAAATTATGCTACAATAAATATTTGAATACCCATTTATTAAGGCTCTTTCTAGAAACTTTGCTGTTTTTAAAGTGAAAGCTTTGGAACATATCCTAAAAAACAACATTCTTTATGAAAACTGCCTTATATAAAAATAAAATATTGCTAAAGTGGTGCTACTATAATGAAAACTATCTTATCAACATTAAATGCTAAATACATTCATACAAGCTTATCGATTCGGTACTTAAAAGCATATGCTCAATCTGACTATGACGATATAGAGCTTGCAGAATATACAATTAAAGACCCTTCAATGAATATTGTCACAGATTTGCACTCAAAAAAACCTGCAATATTAGGATTTAGCTGTTATATTTGGAATATTGAAGAAACAATAAAAGTCATTAAAATGTTGAAAAAAATTAACCCTTCTTTAATTATTATACTTGGAGGTCCTGAGGTAACCTATGACACAAGAGAGTGGATGAATAACATACCTGAGGTAGATTTTATTATTATTGGCGAGGGAGAGCAATCATTTAAGCAATTATTAGATGAGTTGCATGGTGATCATAAATTTGCGAATGTTAGTGGAGTGGCCTATCGTGAAAACGAGTCAATTAAGATTACTCCACAACGAAGTAAGATTGATTTAAAGGAATTACCATCTCCTTTTCATTTTGAAGAAGATCTTCACCACCTTTCAAAGCGTGTTACGTATATTGAAACAAGTCGTGGTTGTCCCTTCAGTTGTCAGTTTTGCTTATCATCTATCGAGGTAGGCGTTCGCTACTTTGATCGTGAAAAAGTTAAAGCAGATATACGTCATTTAATGGATCATGGTGCTAAAACAATTAAATTTGTCGATCGAACATTTAATATTAGCCGAAGCTATGCAATGGAAATGTTTCAATTTTTAATTGATGAACATAAGCCTGGGGTCGTGTTCCAATTTGAAATTACAGCCGATATTATGAGACCTGAAGTGATTCAATTTTTAAACGATCATGCCCCTAAAGGGTTATTTCGCTTTGAAATTGGTGTCCAATCAACTAATGATACAACAAATGAATTAGTCATGAGAAAGCAGAACTTCAATAAACTTACTAGAACAGTGACGATGGTAAAAGAGGGCCAAAAAATTGATCAGCATCTAGATTTAATTGCTGGTTTACCTGAGGAAGACTATCATTCCTTCAAGAAAACTTTTAATGATGTATTTGAATTACGCCCTGAAGAATTACAGCTTGGCTTTCTGAAAATGTTAAGAGGCACCGGGCTTCGACTGCGTGCAGATGACCATGGTTATGTATATATGGATCATTCTCCATATGAAATCTTAAAAAACAATGTCCTATCCTTTGAGGATATGATTAAAATTAAACAAGTTGAAGATGTTTTAGAAAAATATTGGAATGATCATCGAATGGATGAAACAATTGAATATTTAGTTTCAACTATTTTCCCAACCCCGTTTGATTTTTTCCAAGAGTTCGGTACCTTTTGGAATGATAAAGGTTGGACAAGAATTGGTCACCAACTAGAAGATCTGTACAAGCATTTATATGATTTCCTTGAAAGTGCAAAAAATGAAGACTTACAGATTGTAAGTGGATTTATGAAGTATGATTATTTACGAAATCAAAAGCACAAACCACGTAAAGCTTGGTGGAATGACACACTAACAAAGCAAGAGAGAAGTAAAATGTACCACTCAATATTAGATAATCCCTTCATATTAGGAGAAGAATTTGCAAATAAGCAGTTTACAGAAAAAGATCTTTTTAAACATACCATTCTTGAAACTTCACCATTTAATGTTACTCATTACTTAAAAGATGGAAAGATCGTTCAGGAAAATTCATTTATTCTCGTTCACTATGATCCAATAGAAGGATCAACTACAGTTTATTCAGCCTTATCGTCCGCACTAGACTCTAAAGTTAGTTAAAGATCAAAAGCCGCAAGCGTCCGTTTAGCGACGTTTGAACTGGACACTCCTCAATGAGATGAGATAAAGGAAACACGAAGAGCGATATCGAAAGCGATTTGATGTTGTCTATCGCAAAGAGGAGAGTGAAGTTCACTAGTCGTTGGGCATTTACTTTTTCAAAGTAAGACTTTGGAGCTGTGTCGAAGCGTTTATTCACAGTACAAGAATTTTACCGTTTTCTAAACGAAAAGTGAGAGGAAATCCTCTCACTTTTTCATGTTCAACAGTTTTCATTTTTACCTTCATCTTTTTCTTTGCTTTTGTTTCCTTCAATTATTCCATATATTTTTGAAGCATTTACATCTCCAGTCTCTTGACCAAACTCTTCTTGTAATAGATCCTTTGGTGTGGATTTTTTATGATTTTCCATATCTTTGCTTTTCATATGTTTTTTTGTCATCGTTAATTCCCTTGCTTTCCTTTTTTTGAATTTCTATTTGCGCCCTTCATTGGATCTTGATCATCATTTATTTCCGCAGCTTCTCCTTCAGGAAGACTTTCAGTTGGTGTGAAGTTACTCTTTACTGCTTGGTTTCTAGCTACTTTTCTTTTCATTAGTCAACACCCCTAAATTTATTTACTAACACATATATACCATCTCCTAAATTGATCATTTTATGATAGAGAGAAAGTAAAAAAGATGATCTATCTCTTACCAGAGTGGTTAATTGGTATTAAAGACACAAAAAAGAGGATGGCTAAAAATTCTAGAACAGCCCCCTTCAAACCCTATTAATAGAACCAGTCTAAAAAAATATAAACTATTAGGATTTATTGGAGGTGTCAGACATTTTTAGTCAACCTCTTCTTTACTTATTAGTTTGTTTGATAACTTTTAAATACTTGCTTAACTTTCGGTACTACATAATGGCTTCCACCCTTAGTCTTTACATCCTCAATCATCATCGCAATAAGCAGTGAAGGTTCATTTGAATTCACAGCGACAAACCACCCATTTTCTTTACCTTCCTCATCTTCTTTAGATTGTTTCAATTCAGCAGTACCTGTTTTACCTGCAAGCTGCAGTCCTTCAACTTGTGGCTTATGAGCAGTACCTTCTGGATTTTGAACAACCTGTTCGAGTTGATCAAAAAGTAAAGTTGCATGTTCTGCCGTGGTTACTTTTTCCTTCCAAACACTTGGTTTCAATTCTGGTAATACTTCTAAATATGGTTTTATCATATTTCCATTGTTGATAAATGTAGTATATGCTGCTGCTAAATGATACGGGCTCATCTGCAATTGTCCTTGACCATACCCTGAATCTGCTAAAAGCTGTTCATTGGTCAATTCATCACTAGATATTGTAGAGTTGTTAATAGGGAATGGGAAATCAATTTCTTCCTCAAAACCAAACTCTTTTAACCCATTTGAAAATTGTTGAGCACCTATCTCTAATGCTGTCTGAGCAAAGTAAATATTATCTGAATATATTAAGGCGCTTTCTAAATTGACCTTTTCAACTTGTGAAACACGTGTGATATAATAGTTTCCCCAGCTTGAATCCTGTTGCCATGTTTTGTCTTTTATCACCTTCACTTCATCTGGATCAAGCTTTCCAGATTCTAAACCAATTGCTGCTGTTAAAGGCTTAATTGATGAGCCTGGTGAAAATGTTTTATTAAATCTTGCCATTAACGGTTTAAGTGGATCATTAGCTAGCTCGTCATATTTTCCTTTAGCTATTCCATATATAAATTCATTTGGATTATATGAAGGACTACTAACCATAGCTAACGTTGCACCAGTAACTGGATGTAGCGCAACTGCTGTACCTGGTTCTCCTTTTAATTGCTCATAAATAAGTTTTTGTAGATCACTATTAATTGTAAGCTTAATATCATCCCCGTTAACAGGATTCTTTTCTGCAATTATTTTATCTGTATCACTAACGAAGATTTTATAGCCTGCTTCACCCTTGAGTCGATCTTCATATACTTGCTCAAGTCCAGCTTTACCTATACTAGAATTACTGTTGTAACCTTTGCCCTTAAGCTCCTCAAGCTGTTCTGCTGTGATACTACCAATATAACCAGTTAAATGTGCAGCAGCTTCACCTAATGGATACACTCTTGCATTTACTTCTTTTCTTTGAATACCAGGGATTTTTATTAGTTGCTCCCAAAGCTCAGTATTAGTTGGATCAATTTTTTTAATTGGTACAAATAAGTTTGGTTTGACCCAAGACTGATTTAATTTCTCATCGATTGCATCTGTATTTAATCCTAGTAAAGAGGCAACTTTTGCTAGCGTTTCTTCACGATTTTCAGGGATATCTTCAGGTACGATACCTATGTCATAAGCAATTCCATTTACTGCTAGTCCTTGATCATTCTGATCGAAAATTTGTCCCCTAGAAGCTGAAGTACTTGATACGCCAATTTTCTCATTTTCTTCTAACTGTGGAAAAATCATTGCAGTAGACCAAACAATAAACCAATTTTCCTCATCTTCCTCTGTCTCTTTCTTTAATTGAACATCCCCATCAAATGAAATTTCACCGGCAAGTGAATCCATTGTTAGTGAAAATGGATATACCACTTCATTTTCTTCTTCTTTCTGATCCTCTTCTGATGGTTTGTTAAAAGTTATTTTTAGATTACTTACTGAGATATCATCATAAATATCTTTATATCGACTAATAAATTCTTTCTCTGAAATGGTCCCTTTAGTTTTCGTTGATAACATATCATACATGTCTGAAAACTTCTGATCATTCCATAGGTGTATGTATTGAGAAAAACGATCACTTGCATTAGGTTTTTCTGTACAAGCACTCAACACTACCACTGAAACTAAAAGTAGACATATCATCCAAAAATTTTTCATTCATTGACTCCCCCCATACATTTTATACCAATAAAAGTATATCATAGTGATTATAAATGACCATAGCAATTTACATTTGCTTTTAATTCATAAGTAGCACGAGGAAGGGCACTGGATGAATTATGCTTGTCCATACTTAAATCAGTAATAAACAAAGAGGTTGCCTTACTCCTTTAAAGAGAGGCAACCTAGTATAATTATCCGATAATGACTCTTTCCTTAGGAAAATGAAAATTATCTTTCCGCTCCTTTGTACCTAAAAGATATAGAAACGTTAAGATCCCAATTCTACCAATAAACATGACAATCATAATCACTACTTTTCCTATGTTGCTTAATTCGGAAGTTATTCCCATTGATAACCCTGTCGTTCCAAATGCTGAACAGACCTCAAATAATATCTCTGTAAAAGTGAAGGGTTCTGAAATTGTCAGGATTAACACAGATACAAAACAAATTAGTACTGCCATCATTGTAACGACTACTGATTTTGTTAAATCATCCTCATGTAACTCTCTTCTAAAGATTTTTATCGATTTATTACCCCTAGCAAAATGAAACAAGAATAATAAGTTCAATGCAAAAGTTGTCGTCCGTATTCCACCACCAACTGAACTAGGTGATGCTCCGATAAACATTAACGCACACATAACGAGGATAGTCGTTTCTGTATACATACTAACATCCATTGTTGCAAGTCCACCACTTCTCGTTGCTGTAGATTGGAACAATGAGTAGAAAAATGTTTCATGCCATGCCATCCCTTTGTAGAAATAAGAATACTCCAAGCTTGCGATCATAATTGCTCCACCAACAACTAATGCAAAAAATGTAATTGAGGTAATTTTTGTGAAAAGAGAAAATCGATATTTCCGGTTTTTATTAAATAAAAAGTCTTTAACCTCTATTAGAACAGGAAACCCAATTGCTCCCAGAATAATCAACAACATCACAATAAATTGGATGAAGTAATCGTCTGCAAACGGTATAAGTGATTGACCAGTTATATCAAAACCACCGTTTGTTGTTGCACTTACAGATGTAAAAAACCCTTGTAAAAATGCCTCTTGCCATGTGTCATAATAGGTTAAAAAGTACATTCCTAGTATGGCACCTCCAAGTAACTCAATAAGAAGGACTAACACAATTATTTGTTTAATAAGATTTACGATTCCTGATAAATTGGTTTGGTTTTGATCCGTCATAATCAATTGACGTTCTTTTAGGCCGATCTTCTTCCCCATTATTAACCAAACAAATGTACCGAGAGTCATTATCCCAATCCCCCCAAATTGGAGCACAAAAGCTAATATAAAGATACCGGGAACACTGAAAGTTTCAGCAGTGGATATAGACGTAAGACCAGTTACACTCACTGCACTTACAGCAGTAAAAAGTCCATCTATAAACGTCCATTCCACACCAGGCTGATGAGCAACAGGTAGACTTAATAAAATAACCGAGACTGTTACGGCTAAGAAATAATAAGATACAATTAATTGTACAGGGGTTAAAGCATGCAATCTAAGTTTCCATTTATTCATTTCAATTCAATCCTTATCCTCTAAAGTGAAACATTCATACACTCAGTTTTCTCATTTTGCATAATAGGACCAATAACTCAGAAGCAACCTGTTTATTAGTGTACCCATTATACATCCATGACCTCTATCTTAAAGAAAAACATAATAAATTTAAAGCTTTTTCAAGAAAGTTTTTATAAGCAGAACAAAAGCTCAAGAAATCGTTTAGCGACTTATGAACTGGAGCACTTCGCGAAAAGATAAGGGAAACACGGTGAGTCCAAGCGTTGATGTTGACTTACCTTATGGAGGAGGGTGAAGTTTACTTAGCTCGGGAGCTGAAATGTACTTATCAATAGGGCAAAAATTTCATTATTTCCTAGGCATAAAAAAAGGATGACAATCGTTAAGTATTAACACTTAACGATTGTCATCCCAGAACGTTTTTATTTAGCTTCTAAACGATTGATTCGATCATCTAAATCTGGATGGGTCGAGAATAAAGACCTAGTTTTTTTACTATTGATCTTTAAAGTAGCTAATGATGCTTGATCATCACTTACCCGTTGAGAGTAATGTTTTAATGAACGGAGAGCATGAATCATTTTATCTTTCCCTGCTAAATCCGCTCCACCTCTGTCTGCGTGAAATTCACGATACCTTGAGAATGCAAAGACAACTAGGCTTCCTAATATTGAAAAGACAATTTGAAATATGATCACAGCAATAAAATGAACGATTGGTGCTAACTCTTCTTTAACGAATCGAGAAACTAACCATGCGGCAATACGAGCTAAAAATACAACAAACGTATTAACAATCCCTTGTAACAATGTCATTGTAACCATATCTCCGTTTGAAATATGGGCAATCTCATGGGCTACTACACCTTCAACTGCATCATCGTCCATTTGATTTAATAAACCAGAAGAAACAGCTACTAGTGAACGTCGTTTTGATGGTCCAGTGGCAAATGCATTTATCTCAGCAGACTGATAGATACCAACTTGTGGCATTTTAGTAAGACCAGCAGACCTTGATAAACGATGTACTCTATCTACTAATTCTCTCTCAATAGATGAGAGTGATGCAGAAGGGTCTAATACCTTAACCTTCATCATCATTTTTGCCATCCAACGAGACATTGCTAATGACATAAATGAACCCGTAAAGCCAATTACCGCACTAAATATTAGCAGGTTAACCAAGTTAAGGTCACCATTAGCTGTCTGATACGGCGAGATATTAAATATTGAAAGAACAATCCCAATTGTCGTGATAACGAGTATATTTGATAATAAAAACAGAAAAATTCGTCTAGCCATCTTAACCTCCAGATTTCAAGTTCATACGAACTTGTATTATAATAAAATTATAGAAACTTTCTTGTGAAATTGCAAGGATGAACTCTCGCTTATAGAAATATTTCTTAAACAACTTAATCAGATTACTCAAATTTTTAAACAAACAATAAATAATAGTAACATTAAACATTAAAAATCTAAGATTTAAAATCAGAGGTGCCTTTATGACAATTCAATTAACACGTAAACAAATGACAAGTTTATTATATTCATTAAAAGGTCAATTAAACCAACCCCCTTCATCCATTTTAGAAAATGCATTTGGTGAATCAAATTTAGTTAAGAATATTCATGATCAAAAAATCCCTAGATTTCTGTTGAAAAATAAAAGGCTGATAAATAGAGAAATTGGATTATCAACAAATGAAATTGTTTCACTAGCAAATTTATGTGAATTAACTTCTCTTAAGTCAACATCGATTCAAAACTGGATTAAACGTGATATCAAAGAATTAATTGGTGCACCTGAATTAGGGAAAAAATATTCAATTGAACAAACTGCTATGTTATTAATAGTAAAAGATTTAAAAACTACTTTTGAGTTTGAAAAAATTAGAAATATCCTAACAATTGTTTTTAACACGTTATCAGATCGAAGTGATGACCTAATTAACCCAATCACATTTTATGAAATTTATGCTTTAGTGCTCGATTCTTTAGATACTTTACCTTCATTAAGTGATCGTGCTTTAGAAGATTTTATAATCTCTCAAATAGAATCTTTACCGAAGTTCAAATCCCTATCTATAGATCAATGGGAGCCCATAAAAAATGTCCTTGTTATGACTGTCCTAGCAGTTCTAGCCTCCCATATGCAAGCTAGATCACATACTTATTTGGACAAACATTTTGAGATCAGCTAATATATATCTAATCATTACCAGAATAAATAATTCCTTTTTAAGAAAACTTACTAGTAAGGTTGACCTTTAGTAACCTTTATTAATTCAATTAGAAAGGGTGGTTCTTATGTCGAGAAGTAGTAATAAGTTACTTGTACCAGGGATCGAACAAGCCTTGGATCAAATTAAATATGAAATTGCTCAAGAATTTGGTGTACAACTTGGATCTGATACAGTATCGCGTTCAAATGGATCTGTTGGTGGAGAAATCACTAAGCGCTTAGTGGCACAGGCACAATCACAATTAAATGGACAAAAAACTAAATAATGATATGGCAAAAAGGCTGAAACATTTCAGCCTTTTTTTCTTAATTATTATAAAACATCTATTATTTATCTTTTTTTCCATCTTGGTTTTTATGTTTTAAATGGGCCTTACCTTGAGTTTCGTTGTTGCTTTTTTTATTATGAGTGCGTTTTTCATTATGGTTGTTATTCTTCGTAGTCTTACTAGTAGTATTATCTATTGGACTCTTTTTTTTTGATTGTTCTTTAACTTCTTTTTTCATTTCTCTTGCTTTGTTTTTTGCTTCATTTAGTTTTATTTTTGTATCTGAGGTAAGTTTATTCTTTGCTGATTGGTTATTTTTAATTACAGCATCTGGTGTTTCTTGTTGATTACTGTTTTCGGATTTCTTTTCAGTTTGTGGTTTTGGAGTTTCATCTTTAATAGGCTCATCATTTTTATCATCAACCATTTTTTCTTGAAGCTTTTCTTTCTCTTTTAACTTTACATACTTGCCCATTGAAATACCCTGTTTGTTAGCCATTTCTCTTGTTTCACGATCCGTCTTAATTGTTTGCACAATCATTTGTTCGCTTTCATACGAAGTTTGAATATTATTAATATTTTCTTCAAGCTCTGGTTGAATTTTATGATCCTTATCATTAATAACTGTAGTGATGACTATTTCTTTTCCAGGATATACGTAGCCATTGGCTTTGGACTGGACAACAATTGCATCAATGATCTCGTCAAATGGTTTATTTCTCCAATCAAGAAGATTAACTCTTAGTTTTTCGGCCTCCTCATTCAAAGGTTCTAGGGAAATGACGTTTAAATGGTCATCAATTCCCACTTCAAAACTAGGGTTAATATCAATAGACATATAAGCATACACTTTATCATTATTAAAAAAGGGCAGAAAACTAATCATAAAAAACATAATTGCTATTAAAGATAAAGCCCCTACTCTAGTCTTTTTGGAATTTAAAGACGTAATTTTCCTCAATTTTGTTAACTGAGGCAATCTAGTTGCTGCCTCTTCACGCTCATCCGCTAAAGGGAAAAATGAAATTTCATTCCCGATAACATAGTCCCCTTGACCGCTATTTGTTTTGATAAATTGCCCATCTGGGGTAAGCACTGTTACAAAGTCATCATTATAATTTACGACGACCCCTTTTTTCATGAATGTAACACCCCTTTAATATAATCTTTTAAATAGACGAAATCCCCTGATATGATGATGGCCATTGCTATGATGTATTTTCTATTTCTCTCAATAGTTTTTCGGCTTACAGCTACTTGTTTTTCAAGCTGTTTTACAGGAAGCTGCTTTTTAGTAAATAGATACTCTCTCAATTCATTATCCTCAACCAATTTAGCAGCTACTTCGACAGCATTTTTTCTAGCGTCAAAGTGTTTTGGTGATTGTTCCACTATTTCTTCAAATGTTAATTTAAAATCCAATAAACAATGTTGAAAATAAATGATTTCTTCTTTTCTATGCTCTTGTTCAATCAGTTTTGTATGTTCATTAATTGATAAATCAGCTTCAATTTTGCTTTGAGAGAACTCACTCTCATCCTGCTCTTGTAGTTCTATATTTATCGTATACGGAGTACGAGCTTCTTTACGGATGTAATCAATAACCTTACGTTTTATTACTAATTCAGCAAAAGCAAATAATGAGCTGCCCTTTTCTGGAGAATATTTTTCAATGGCATCATTAAAAGCTATTAACCCAATACTAAATTCATCGTCTATTTCACTTATATATCTCTTGCAAACAGATGCAACAGCTTTAGCTATAAATGGTTTATATTGTTCAATTAACTGGTTTTGTAATTCTTTATCACCTTGTTGAATTAAGAGAACTGTATCTTCAAGTGTGCTTTTTTTCTTAGCTTGTCTCAACAAAAGGCTAAGCATTTCTTGTTCACCTCTGTTTCCCCTATATTACTTTGTCTATAATAGCTAAATTGTATAGGGTACGCAAAGGAAGAAATATGCAAATATCTTGCTTGTTTTCAACAAAAGAAAGACAATTATTACAAAAGGTCAGACCTTATACCTATTTAACAAAAGAATTAATCAAGTTTATTTTAGGGCTAAAACAGGGTACTATACTAATTGACCCTCCATCATCTTTTCCTAGCAAACATGTTAGCATGACCTACTTAACCACAGTTTTCATAACTCTGTAACAAAAGCCACCTCCCTTTTCTTCTCCATCTTTTTCACTTTCACTACATTGATTCGTATAACAAATAGATATTAAGGGTGTTGGAATTAATTTAAATAAAAATAAAGCCAATAAGGAGATATACCTACTTTTTTGTTACACATTTGACATAAAAATCAATAAATAAATTTCTTCCATTAAGAAAAGAATATACATGTGAATAATTATCAACGCTCGAGGACCAAGTTAAAATAAGTCTTTTCATTATATAATTTTAGAAGAAATGCCTAAGTCCCTTGAACGGTCCCGACAAGGATAAGACATTAATGAGATGAAAGTACCGTGGATAAAGTGGTTTAATTATCCCTTTCGAAAAAATGATTTCTTTTAGAAAGGTGCGCAATTGGAGCTAGACAACTACACGTAGTACAAAAATGAAATTCGAATAATAGAAAAAGGCGCCGAACAATGTCAGACGCCTTAAAGTATTCAACACTTATTTGTTTACGATCCGTTTAACTTGTTCTTGCTCAGTACCTTCGTCAAGATTAACAGCCTTCGAAAAGAACCAGCCACAAATTGCGATTGCTACAAGAACAATCCAAAATATTAACTTCCACGCAAATGATTCGATAAAATGTTTTGAGACAATATCTATATCAGGATGTGCTAAAGTGTATAAGGCTAGTTTTACACCAACCCAGCCTACAATAATAAATGCTGCTGTTTCAAGATTCGGCTTTTTCTGTAGTAGCTTTACAAAGTATGTTGCAGCAAACCTCATAATAACAATTCCTATAAGTCCGCCAGCAAGAATAACTAAAAATTGTCCACCATCTAAACCACCTATTAAAGGAAGGTTTGTAGCAGGTAGTGTTACCGCTAAAGCAACAGCTGCTAATATTGAATCTACTGCAAATGCTATGTCTGCAAGTTCTACTTTCAATACGGTACCCCAAAAGCCAGATTCCTTTTTCACCTTTTTATTATGCTCTCTATTTTTAAACACAAACTTTTTAACAAGATGATTTATTGAGATATAGAGAAGATAAAGAGCACCAATTGCCTGTACCTGCCATACATTTACTAAAAATGAAATTAAAAATAAAGCACCAAATCGTAAGACAAAGGCACCTGCTAATCCATAAAATAATGCCTTTTTTCTTTGTTCATCAGGTAAATGTTTGACCATTACTGCCATAACCAATGCATTGTCTGCTGCTAAAATCCCTTCAAGTGCGACGAGCACTAGTAATACCCACCCATATTCTACCAATAACGTTACATCCATTTTTTCTCCTCCTATGCTAATTTTTCTCTTTTTCTTGTTAGCAAAGGAAATCAAAAAAAGACCTTTGCCAACGAAGGCAAAGGTCTTGCTGAGCATGATATAAACCGTACATGCCAACAAAGCCGATGGAATTTTCCATGTAATGACGACTTTGTTTTCAGGTTTTCCTGAACGCTACTCCCCTTTGAGAGAATAATATTAAGTTATTTTCATCATATAATTTTCTCAGGTCATTTGTCAATAAATTATTTCTAAAATCAAATTTTAGCATCTATTCCCATTCCAGACAAGAAGTATAGCTAGACTAACTTATAATTGATTTATTCTTTTTTCGTTTGATTAATTTATAAGCTAGTAAGATAACCAAAACAGCAATTCCAATTGGAAGTATATATTTACCTGCTAATTCCCCGACATCTTTCCATCTTTCACCAAGCTTAAAACCTAAATAAACATAGATAAATGTAATTGGAAGCATAGCTAAAAACGTATAGATTGAAAATACCCATACATTCATTTTTGCCATACCACAGGGAATTGAGATTAACGTCCGTACCCCTGGAAGAAATCTAGCCGTAAAAGCCACCATAGCTCCGTTTCTCTCAAAAAACTCATCTGCTCTTGTCAATTTCTCCTCATTGATAAAAACGAACTTACCAAATTTCAACAACAAGGGTCTACCCCCATATCTACCAAGGGCATATAACGTTAAAGGTCCAAATGTACCTCCGACTGTACCAGCTAAAACAACACCCCATAACGTCATGTCACCTTCATAAACCCAGTAACCGGCAAGCGGCAATACGAGCTCTGCAGGGATGAATTCAAAGGTTAATGCCAAAGTAATCCCAAAATATGATAGCTGTTTGAAATTTTCAATTATCGATAATAGTAACTCTTCCATAATTCATCACCTATTTTCATTCAATAAGTTCTACCGACATATATATTACACATAATCATGAGTACAGACAACCATTGTTTTTAGAAACATTAAAGTGAGCAATCCGCTTAAGATTCAAACGTTTCAATTTTTCAAACATAAGAACAGGATTGCTTTCATTACATTTATTTAGGAGGGTTCAATGCATGGATTGGATTGAAGCAATTATACTAGGTGTCATTCAAGGAATAACCGAATTTATCCCGATTAGTAGTACTGGACACCTTTATCTCGGGAGAAAGCTCTTTGGCTTAGAAGAGGCTGGCTTATATTTAGATACCATGCTTCATTTTGGTACACTTATTGCCTTACTTGTTTTTTATAAAGACATTTTATTAAATCTAATAAAAAGACCATTTAGTCGTATAACAGCTTTACTTGTTGTAGGAACAATACCTGCTGTCATCGCAGGCTTGTTATTTAGTGATTTCTTCGATAGCCTTTCTAAAACAGGTACCACCATCGGCTGGGAATTCCTTGTAACTGGATTATTTCTATGGTTTGCAGACTCAATTAAAAATGGTGCTAAGAAAATAAATGACCTTTCTATGTATGATTCACTCTTTATCGGTAGTTTTCAAGCATTCGCTATATTCCCAGCTATTTCAAGATCAGGTATGACAATTGTTGGTGCACTTATCCGAAAAATGGACAAAGAGGCTGCCGCTTATTTTTCATTCCTACTATCAATACCCGCTATTTGTGGTGCTGTCATCTTTCAATTTAAGGAAGTTATGACAGGAGCTGTTCCTCAAATTAGCCTTTCATCCATGCTTGTGGCCACTTTAGCATCTGCTTTTTTTGGCTATCTAGCTGTGAAGTTTATGATCTCTTTTGTAAAAAAACAATCGTTAAGGATTTTCGCTATTTATGTATGGGTCTTAGGAGGTTTGATTATTGCTCTTCAACAGTTAACAATCATTTAACGAATCCAAAAGAGAAATTTAAATTTCTCTTTTGGAAGCTATTACTATACATGTAAGACTATAAACAACTGTACACTAACCCTAAAACAACTTGATGAAAGTAGGGTATATCATGCATACAATGTGGAAAGGATCGATCAGTTTTGGCCTCGTTAATATTCCAATTAAACTATATGCAGCAACAGAAGATAAAGATATTAAACTCCGTACACTCCATAAGAAATGTCATACTCCAATCCAATATGAAAAAAAGTGCCCCAATTGTGACCTAGAAATAAACAACGATGAAATTGTAAAGGGCTACGAGTATGTCAAAGGTAAGTATGTTGTCCTGACAGATGAAGAGTTGAAAGAACTAAAGGACGAACATGAAGATAAAACAGTAGAAATCATTGATTTTGTAAAAATGGAAGATATTGATCCGATATACTTTAGTCGTTCCTATTTTATTGGACCTGGTGAAAATGGCGGAAAAGCCTACGGGTTACTGCGTGAAGCATTAAACGAATCCGGTAAAATTGGTATTGCTCAAATTACAATACGCTCGAAACAGCAATTAGCTATGGTCAGGGTTTATCAAAATTGCATTGTTATGGAAACCGTGCACTATCCAGATGAGGTCAGGAATGTAAAAGAGGTACCAAGTGTACCGGAGCAGACGGAAGTTGGAACAAAGGAGCTCGAAACAGCAATTATGTTGATTGATCAGCTTACCACAACCTTTGATCCAGAGAAGTATAAAGATGATTATCGCTTAGCACTTCAAGAGTTAATTGAACGAAAAGTAAATCACGACGAAGGAAAGACACCAACAGAAGCAGCGCCAAGACAGAATGTTGTAGATTTAATGAGTGCATTACAAGCAAGTATCGAAAAAACAAAAAAGCCAAAAGGAACAGGAAAAGCAAAACCAAAATCTCAACCAACTAAAGTTGCAGTTAATGGCGATCCGCAGAAGTCAGTTGATCCTATTACATCAACAGCTAAAAAGACAAAAACTGTTAGGAAAAAAGCATAAAGTATTTTTGTCTACTCTCCACTTCCATCGTATCATTCATTTGGCAAAATCAAAGAAGTTGACAACACTAACTTACGAATAGTAAGTTAGTGTTAAGTTAAATAAAGGCTGTTGGTTTTCATCATAAAGCTAGTTATGCGTATTTAGCAGCGTATCATTAGCTTTATGAACTTCCTTAGGTCCTTTAAACATATTTTCCAAATGAAAAATCGAGGTGCTAAAATGAAAATTGAAGTATGGTCAGACTTTGTATGTCCTTTTTGTTATATCGGGAAACGCCGTTTAGAACAGGCACTTAATCAGTTTCCACATAAAGAGCAGGTCCATGTAGAATTTAAAAGTTTTGAATTAGATCCAAATTCCAAAAGTTACAATGGAAAATCTATTCACGAGGCCATTGCAGAAAAATACGGGATAAGCAATGAAGAGGCAAAGAAGGCGAATTCAGGTATCGGTCAACAAGCAGCAAGTATAGGCCTGAACTTTAACTTTGATGAGATGAAGCCAACAAATACATTTGATGCCCACCGTTTGGCTAAGTTTGCAAAAAGTAAAGGAGTTGAAGCCACGATAACAGAAAACCTCCTTTATGCATACTTTACTGAATCCAAAAACGTTAGTGATATTGATACATTAGCTGATATCGCAAAAATTTCAGGGTTAAACCGTACTGAAGCATTAAATGTCCTTCAAGATAAACAAGCATATGCCAATGATGTTCGTATTGACGAATCGGTCGCACAGCAATACGGTATAAGTGGTGTTCCATACTTTATTATTAATCAAAAGTATGCCATATCTGGTGCACAACCTCTTGACGCTTTTGTTAACGCTTTGCAGAAGGTTTGGGATGAAGAAAATTCTACTCCTATTTTACAGGACTTTTCTAATGAAGATTCAACTGATTCAAGTTGTCTAGATGGAAATTGTGCTATTCCAGATCCAAAACAGTAATAACTCTTTGGTGGGGCTTGTTAATGATTAGGATTATTTCCATTCATTTTAACAGGGAACATCTCATAATTTAGAAAAAGGCGGTAAATCTGCAATTGATTTACCACCTTTTTTAGTTCTTTTATTTTTTATAACGAAGTTTTCTTTTCTGTCTAAGTTCAAACGCCCCACAAATGACAAGCATTAAGCCAATCAATAATATGTTGTAACTTATTGTTGCAGTTGAGGGTAGCTTAGCACCTGATAATTCTTCTGATGAATCATTTCCAGAATTGATTACGGAGTCTGTAACCTTATCGACTTGGTCTTGATTTGTCCCTGGTTCTGGTCCTGGATCTGGTCCTGGTTCTGGTCCTGGTTCTGGTCCTGGTTCTGGTCCTGGATCTGGTCCTGGTTCTTCATTCGTTTTCATGGCAAGTATAATAGTCCCACCTTGATCTTTCGATGGTATGTTTATCGATACTTCTTGGTCAGTGTTTACAACATATTCCTTGTTGTTATATAAGTCAGTTATTGTGGTGTTAGCTGGGAAATCCACTGTAAAGGTTGCTTGTTTTGCATCCTCTGTCGTATTTAATCCAACAAGAACCTGCTCACCTTCGTATTCCCTTTCAAATACTAGATAGTCTTCAGCATCCCCTCCTATTACCTTTTCACGAGAACCTTTTGAGAATACGTTTGAGTAATCGGCACGGATGTTTAATAACCTTGAATAATGATCATGTAATGCCATTGCTTCAGGAACTTGATTCTCGTAAAGCTCCCATGGCATATCATCACGATTTTGACCAAATTGTAGGACAGTTTCACCGTCTTTTTCCCAATCAGACTTACCAGAGTTCCCTAATTCCTCTCCATAGTAAATGACTGGTTGCCCTTTTGACGTAATTTGTAGCGCTGACGCGACTTTTAATTTTCCTAGATCACCATCTACGTACTCTGTTAAGAAACCATTTTGGTCATGACTGCTTAAGAATTGACCAAATGTAGCAGTGTTGTTAATTTGATTGTTTCGTTCTTGTAAATATGTTTCTACACTATCTATATTACCTTCAACAAACGATTTTGCCTTTTCCTTGAAATCGAAGTCTAATAGAGAATCCATTTGTCCAGTTCCTAAATAACCACCATCATTTGTTACACTTGCTCCCCAATGTTCACCGATCATTTTGAAATCAGGATCAATCGCTGTTAATTCATTTTTCAAAGCCTGCCATGTTGCGTCTTCAACATGTTTTACCGTATCTATACGGAAGAAGTCAATTGTATCTCCGCGATCTGTTCTTGCTTTTTCAAGCCAAGCTGTTTGCCAATTAATAAGTTGTTGTCGAACTGCAGGGTCCTCTGTTTTAAAATCTGGTAGATTATCTAGTTCCCCTTTGACAGTTGGATCTTCATCAACGGTTCTGAACAACCCATCTAGCTTATCAATTTCCTCTTCAGTTGGAAGATTGTCTGCGTCAACTTTCCATGCTTCGTTAAATTCTCCGTTCATACCATAACCAGCATGATTTACAACCACATCTAGCATAATTTTTATTCCGCGGTCATGTGCTTTTTCAATCAACTCCTGGATTGTTTCAATATCTCCTAAATGCTCATCTAACTTTGTAAAGTCTTTAGCCCAATAGCCGTGATAGCCATATTGTTTAGCTTCTAAGCCATCAGCAGTTGTAAAGTCTAGACCCTTGTTAAAATCAATATTATCGACAATTGGTGAAATCCAAATCGTGTTGATTCCGAGGTTATCGATGTAATCTAACTCATCAATAATACCCTGAAGATCTCCACCATGATAGGCTTCATCATGGTCTGAATCATATTCTCCTCGTCCATTATTTGATGGATCTCCATCTTTAAAGCGGTCAGTAAGCAGAAAGTAAATTCGTGCTTCATCCCAATCAAAGTCCAAGTCATCACCAACTACTTGTTCTGGTTTAACCGTAATCTTCACCTTTTTTGTATGAGTATTTCCAAACTCATCAACAATGGTAATAACGATTTCCTTTTCACCAGCTGTAACTGAGTCGTTTACAGAAACAGAAATGGCACCTACTGTTTGGTCAATTTCAACTTTATTCTTACCACCAAGTGGCGTCAAATTTACAAACATTTCTCTAATTTTTACGTCCTCTTTTGATGTAGCTTTTACTGAAAGAACAGCATTTTCATCGTAAGAGATTTCATTTGGAGATATGTTTGCATCAATCGTTACATTAGGAAGATTATATGTTATGGCTGATTTACCGTCTTTTGTATTTTTTGGATCTGTTACTTCTGTTGTTTCACCTTCCTTTGTTACTATGAAACTGTATTCATGTGTTCCTTCCTCTAGGTCGTCTAGGTTATATGAGAAGTATTCATTTTGTTCACTATATTCCATTGGATACTCTTTACCACTGATTTTCACTTTCACTTCATCAATTGTATGCATAGTATCCTTTTGGAACAACTCCTCGTCTCTGTAGAAGAATGTTACGTCACCATCTTGTAAAACAGGACCCTTTACAGTTGGTACAACAGTTTGTCCAGCTACTCCTGTAACAACAGTAACTTTCGTGATAATATCATCACGATTAATTTGTACGTTATGATCATCACTATCTGGTGGAACCTTGGCAGTATTCCAATCAGTACCTTTTCGAACTAAAAATCCAATCGATTCGGTTTCAGGTGCAATTTCAACATTTGCAATTGCGGTATCACCTTCAATTGATTCAAATTCAATTTGATCGTTTTTCACACCTGTATTCCATACCCAAAGATTCCATGAACCGAAATCACCGGTAAAATCTCCATCAGGTCTAACATATTTAACACGTACATAACGTTTTACATTTTTCTTTATGGTCATCTCAAATATAGCAATCGCGTCGCTAGATTGAGCCGTAATTGTTACCTTTCCAGGTTTAATCCCTGTAACTTTACCTGAGTTATCAACCGTAGCGACCATTTTGTCAGAAGATGACCAAATAACTTTGGCGCCTAACATGGCCTGAGCATATTGATCTGTCACAAGTGATGTTAGCTTTGTTGAATATGTTTCAAAAACAGAGTCATTTCCTGAAATCTGAATTTTATCAGGTGTTAATTCATCAACTACTACTTTTATTTCAGTTGATACGTTCCCAATCATTGCGATAATGGTTGCTTCACCGTTCGAAACTCCAACTACATTGCCTTTACTGACAGTTGCGATTTCCTCATTTGATGAAGACCAAGTAATTTCTTCTCCGAGCATGACCCGTCCTTTTTGATCCTTCACATATGCAGTAAGACGCTTAGAATCCTTTGGGTTAATTGCAATTGAATGAGGACTTATCTCAATGTCGGTTGCCTCAGGCGTATATGCTGCTTCAGCTTGATCATAGAGCACCATCATTGATAACCCTTCAACAGTTACTTTGTTCGAACTAACTGTTCGAATTGTGTCGTTTCCAGCAGCAGTGTGATCAACCACTACATTCCATTCACTATTCGCTGGAAGTGTTACTTCTTTTTTTGTATTGTTTGCATTGTAGATAACAACAATGTTTTTCCAAGTGTCATTGTTCGCATGATCTTTTAACTGATATGCAACAACATTATCATCCTGCTTAAATACTTCTAGGTTTTTATCGATTGATGTTTTTCCATCCATTTTAAATGCAGTGTGAGATTTTCTTAACTTGATTAAACCTTGATAATAATTGAAAACGGATTGATAGTTATTTTTCAATTCCCAACGAATTTGGTTGATGCTATCTGGACTCTTATAGCTATTATGAACACCATACTTACTTCTCAACATTTCTTCCCCCGCATGAAGGAAAGGTATACCTTGAGAAGTTAGGACAATGCCATTTGCTAAAAGACTACGCTTTACCCATTCATTCTTTAATACATTTTCTTCTGTAATCACAGCATGTGGATCATAATTAGAATCTTCATGATTTCCATCAGTACCTGCGACTCTCATCAGCTTGTCCCACAGATTTAAGTTATCATGTGCAGTAATATAGTTGATACTTTCAGAGGAACGATTAGTAAAATCATGAATTGATCCTTGTACACCCTTTACAATATCGGCTTCTTTACCAGCTGCACCTGTTGCAAATCCTGTTCCTGCTCCATCGCTATCACCCTTTATCGCTCCACGGATGTTATCATTAAATACAGCATAGCCCTGATCCTTCTGAGAACCTTTCACATTTTGCAACGCTGCAGGTAAACTTGTCGAACCACCAGTCCACGGCTCTCCATAAACCAAAACGTTTGGATCAATGTGATTCTTCAACTCTTTTGTTATCTCCTGCATAGTTTGCTTGTCAATTAAGCCCATTAAGTCAAAACGGAAGCCATCTATTCCATATTCAGAAGCCCAATAATGAACAGAGTCCTTAATATATTTACGGATCATTGGTCTTTCAGATGCAACCTCATTTCCAGTTCCTGAACCATTTGTAATTTCCCCAGTATCATCTGTACGATAATAGTAACCAGGTATGATAAGATCAAATGGTGATCCACCTTCAAGCTGTGAAGATTCATTCATGTATGTATGGTTATATACAACATCCATCACAACACGAATTCCATTATCATGTAATGATTGCACCATTTCCTTGTATTCTTTGATTCTACTAGTTGGATCTTGTGGATCAGTAGAATACGACCCTTCTGGTACATTGAAATGAATTGGGTCATAGCCCCAGTTGAATTTAGCATCTGTTGAATCAGGATCATCAACGGTTAGCTCATTAACTGAACCAAAATCATAAGTTGGAAGTAAATGGACATAGTTAACACCTAATTCTTTCAAGGAATCTACACCTGTTTTGACACCATTTGGTCCAGTTGTAGCCTTTTCAGTAAACGCTAAATACTTACCCTTATTCTCCATTCCAGATTGTTCATTAATGGAAAAATCTCTTACATGTAGTTCATAAATAATCGCATCATTTGGTATAACAGCAGCTGGCTTATCTTGTGGATCAAAGCCCACAGGATCTGTGCTATCTAAATCAACAATTGCTGATCTTTGTCCATTTGCAGAAGTTGAACGTGCATATGGATCAACTGCATAGTGTACCGTTCCATCCGCAAATTCAATTTTATACATATAGTATTTGTTTTTTAGAGTTTCATTTACTACTAATGACCATACACCATTACTAGCTCTTGTCATTACCGTTTCATTGCCGTCAGTATGATCTTTTACAAACGCATCTTCATAAGTACCTTCATTATCATAGATTGCTAGACTAACCTTTGTTGCTGTTGGTGCCCAAAGTTTAAAAGTCGTTTTGTTTGTTGAATACGTATAACCTAAATCATCACCTTCATAAAAAAAGCTGGCATCATTAAGGATATTACGCATGGTAATCTTTGTAGCTTCTGAGTCACCTACTACTACTTCATAAATTTTTCTAACATCTACTTTTTCATCATCTGATAAGGTTAGTTTAACTTTTTTATCACTGATTTTTGTCGTAGTTGTCTTTATTTCTTTTTTTGTTTCTTTTTCAATAACTTTAAATAGTTGATCTGCCACTGGTTCATTCGTAGTAACTAAAATATCATGTAAAGAGTCCATTAATGCAGATTGAATTTTAATGGATTCAGACGATTCAATTGTAAAAACTGAGTTACCATCTGCTATGTTTTTGTTAAGTGGATCTGTTGTTGCCTCATCCCATGTATTGTTATTAAGCATAAACTTATATTGGTAATCACCTTGTGCTAGTCCAGAAACTGTTGTAGAAAATATATCATCTTTTAACGTCATTTCTACTGCTTTGCTAGGATCCCAATCATTAAAGTTTCCAATTATAAATGCAGCAGTTTCATCTATTTTCTTATAATTAAAAGTTACACTGCCATCTTGGTTGATAACAGGACTCTTAAGCTTGACCATTTCAAAAACAGAATTACCATCACTTGAGTTCGGATTGGCAGGATCTATTGTTGATTCATCCCAAGTGCGATTATTTTGGAGAAACTTATATTGATATTCTCCCACTTCTAAATTAGGAATTGTAACAGTATATATTCCATTTGTTTCAATCATCTCAACCGCTTTAGAAAGGTCCCAATTAACAAAATCACCGATAATATATAATGCTTGTTCTCCTTTGCTTGCATAGTTAAATGTCACACTACCATCATTATTAATGATAGGACTAGCAAGTTCAGGAGAATTTCCCTCTAACGGTTGCTCTTCAATCGTAAAAACAGAGTTTCCGTCTTTTTCATTAGGATTAAAAGGATCCATTATCCAAGTTCCATCAACAATAAATTTATATTGATGTGTACCAGATGAAAGGTCATTTTTCAGTTCCCATTTCCCAACTGATTTTTCAGTCATGTCAAGAGCACTTGATTCCCATTCTGTAAAACTACCTGCTACTTTAACAGTCGTAGCCTCACCTTCATAACTAAATATAACGCTGCCATCATCATTGATAACGGGACTCACCACCACTGCGCTAACGGTTGCATTTGGATACAAGCCAGAAAAAAGCTGTAACATCAACGTAAAGGTGACAAAAATCGACAACGTTTTCATTTTTAATCTCCTCAAAAAAAGACCTCCCTTTTTTGCATATTCATTCCATGCAATCGTTTGCACTAAAATGAAATAAACAAGATTTCTAAATAAGAAATCTTTTCATCGTTATGCAATCGCTTTCATGAAATCTTCTCTATCAGAATATCATTTCCAGAAATTTTAGGCAATATTTAAAATAGTCTTTTTTATTTTTATTTTTCTATTTCACTTTTCTATCTTTTTTAGTAGCCAGCCATTCTGCAGCATCATACAGCGAAGGAAATCGATAATCAGCTAGTTCATCTTCCATTCCAATTAAAATAGTGTATGTACCTGCTTGTTTCCCAGCCATAATATCTACATCACGATCGCCAACCATAAAACTATCCTTTAAGCTAACTTCATGTTTTATGGCAAGTCTATGAATCATTTCAGGTTCTGGCTTTCGGCATACACAGCCTGCATGTGGTTTGTGTGGACAATAAATAATATCGTGGATTTCCCCTCCAAACTCGCGAATATCTTTTATCATTTTTTCATGTACTTTCGTAAGCATTTCCTCCTTCATATACCCCAACCCTATACCACCCTGATTCGTAACAACGAATACTAAAAAACCACAGTCATTTAGTAACTTGATCCCCTCTCCAACACCTTCAAGCAAATGCATTTGTTCAGGTTTATTGACAAATTTCACTCGCTTACTCAATACCTCATTAATCACACCATCTCGATCAAGAAATACAGCTCTCTTCAAATTTATCACTTTCTTTCATGATTTTTGTTGTTCTGTCCATATTAGTAATAAGGTAATGAGAGATCGTTAAGAAAAATTCCTCTTCATGGTTGTCTCTACTTGATAAACAACGTACAAAAAAACAGTTATTGATGAATACTACATAAATTAAAAAGGATGATCGAATATTGAAACCAATGCTCCCAACATTGCATCATGAAATTCCTAATGGATCTGATTGGGTTTACGAAACAAAATATGATGGTTTCCGTGCCCTTCTTATCATTTCAGAAACGACAATCAATTTAATTAGCCGAAATGAAAAACCATTAAATCATTCTTTTCCAGAAATCATCGAAGAGGTTAAATTGCTCAAGAAAAAACTATCCCCTTATTTACCGATTATCTTAGATGGTGAACTCGTCCAACTTACCTCAAAGCATTTTTCTGACTTTGAAAAGTTACAAGTTAGAGGTAGGTTGAAAAATATTCATAAAATTGAAGAAGCGGCCTTACGTTTCCCTTGCAGATTTTTAGCGTTTGACCTACTCGAATTAAATGGTCGTTCTGTACAAGATGATTCATTAAAAACGCGAAAGGAACAGCTTCAAAAACTTTTCAAGGCTTTACATTATCAACCTATAATTGATCCCAAGTCCCCTAATCTTTTACAGTATGTTCCTTATACCGTTCATTATACAACTCTATGGAGTGAAATACTGCTTGAGGATGGAGAAGGGATCATAGCAAAACAACTAACTAGCAACTGGGAAACTGGAGTACGTACAAAACAATGGCTGAAAGTGAAAAATTATAAACAAGCCATTTTCATTATTACTGGTCTTGATAAGACTAATGGTTATTTTCACGTTGGCGTATTAAAAGGGAGTGAAATTATTCATGCTGGGGTGTTCTCACATGGGATTTCTAGTGAGGAACGAGAAGCTTTAGTTAAGATTATAAAAGAAAATAAACGTGAGGAAACATCAAACTTGGTCATTATGGAGCCAGCAATTGTTGTTGAATTACAATTTTTATCTCTTTACAAGGGACAGCTTCGTGAACCCTCCTTTACTTCTTTCTGCTTAGATAAACAAACGGATGAATGCACATGGGATCAGCTCATTCTATCAACAGCACCCATTCATAAGGATGTTGGTATTACTAACCCTACTAAACCTTTGTGGGAAACAATTGATTTGAAAAAGGAACGTTTCATCAGTTATCTCTATCAAATTTCACCGTATATGCTTCCATTTTTAAAAAACCGTCTATTAACAGTTATTCGATTTCCGCATGGAATGTTAGGGGAAGCTTTCTACCAAAAAAACCGTCCAGATTATATACCAGGCTTCATCCATACTAAAAAACATGAGGATATTGACTATATACTCTGTAATGACTTATCTACATTACTGTGGTTAGGAAACCAATTAGCTTTTGAATACCATATTCCATTTCAGTCAGTAGACACAACAGATCCTATTGAAATTGTCTTTGATCTTGATCCACCATCTAAGAATCATTTTCCATTAGCTATCAAAGCAGCTACCGAATTGAAAAAAATCTTTGATCAATTCGGGTTGAAGAGCTTTCCAAAACTATCAGGTAATAAAGGTTTGCAAATTCATATTCCTCTTTCAAAGGATTCATTAAGCTATGACGATACACGGATTTTCACAGCATTTATTGCAGATTTTCTAGTCACTAGCTTTCCAGAACATTTTACAGTCGAAAGAATGAAAAAAAATCGCGGTAATCGTTTGTATGTTGATTATATTCAGCACGCTGAAGGTAAAACAATTATAGCCCCTTATTCACTTAGAGGAAACAAAGAAGGTGCATACATTGCAGCTCCATTATTTTGGGCGGAGGTTACTGAAACACTAGCTGTAAATCAATTTACAATAGAATATGTCCTTGAACGGGTAAGAATACATGGCTGTCCATTTAAAGATTATTTTAATTCACCTCAAGATGAAACGTTACGTACTTTGATTACAAAGCTTACTAAAAAATAGAAAATCACAAGAGTCCGTTCAGCTCCTTATGAATTGAATACTCTCCAAGAGAGAAATTCTTAAAACATAAAAAAACACGTACAATATAAAAGTCCGTATTTTTTATGTTTTTCATTTGGCTTTTCTTAAAAGGTTTTGCTAATAAGTGCAATTAAATTAAAGTGAGTACAAGTAACAAACAATCATAAAATCCTAACAAAATTCCTTCTTCCTTCAATGATTCATTTAACATTTATTTTTAAAATGTAGTAAATACTTGCAGTAAACGTTTACATTTTGAACATACTATCTAAATAACAGGTGCTGGCTATGCACTCCCGCCTTTTTTAACAGCGCTTTCAATTCTTTTTGCTCATCTGAAGAAAGACCAGAAAATGCACGCGCCATCCTGATTGCATGGATAGGATAAATTTCATCTAAATACTCTTGGCCTTTATCTGTTAATTTTGCAAAAACAGACCGTTTATCCTTTGGATCTTGCTCTCTAGTAATATATTCATTCTTTTCTAGCTTATCAATGACATATGTTACATTACCACTTACTAATAACAACCTTGATCCAATTTGCTGTAATTTTTGTGGACCCCTTGTAAAAAGTAATTCTAAAACGGCAAACTCAGTTGGATTAAACCCATGTTCTTTACTATCTCGGATTGAATGCTCTGAAACGCTTTTGAAAGCCCTTGCAAAAACACGAAACAAATCTAAAGCGTCTTGTAATTCTTCTTCTGTATATGATCTCATCTCATCGCCCTCTTGTATTCAAAATTAATCATAAATAAATATGGATAAATATACTGCAAATTTAATTCTACTATGATTTTCAAACTATTTGAAGGTTTTTCACGATAATAACATGAAATTAACTAATATCAGCGTGGAATTACCAGAAAATGAGGTGTTTTATGGAATCTGTGATACGAAGCTCATTAATAAAGGTCGAAGAAGAAGAGAGGGTAAAAGTTCTTTATGCTTGCGAAACAGGTAGTCGCGCTTGGGGAACAAACTCTGAAAACAGTGATTACGATATTCGGTTTATCTATATTCGAAATTCACATTGGTATTTACATATTTACGAGGGTCGTGATGTGATTGAAGTTGATCAGTGTGGTTCACTTGAATTGGTTGGTTGGGATTTAAAAAAGACGCTTCGTCTTCTTCATAAATCAAATCCAACTTTACTCGAGTGGCTTAATTCTCCAATCATTTATCGAAGTGATCCTTTATTCACATCACAGTTAAAGACTCTCTCTAATTTAGCCTTTTCTTTAATCACAACCGTTTATCATTATCTGAATATGGCCAAAAGGAATTATCAATTCGTAAAAAGGCAACAACGATTTACACCAAAAAGTTATCTAACTGTCTTAAGACCATTAGTAACTTGTCTATGGTTATTGGAAAAAAAGAAAATGCCGGAAAATGATGTACGTTTATTATTTCGTTCTTACACTAATAATGATGATCTTTTAGAACAACTAGATATATTGTTACTGAAAAAACAAAGAAATCACCAATTCTTTTATTCACAATTCTTAAATGATTATATCGATGAAACCCTTCTATTGATAGAAGAAAAGCTAAAAGTATTACCTAGTAAAAAGAATAATAAACTACCAATAAATACAATAAATAAGTTTTTCATTGATACGCTATTAAATTGATAAAGAAGTTGACACAGATAAGACTCTGACTTACGTGTCAACAATCCTACAAAAAAAAATCTGTTTCTCAGTTCTGACTTTACACATGTATAATCAGTGTTTTCTTTCATTTTATATGGTCGTTCTTAATCTCTATATTCTCTTAGCCTGAGGAACATGATGATAAAAGTAATTGTATTCTTTCTTGAGTTCAGTAAGAGTCATGTTTGTCATTACTTTTTCATTGTAGACACCAATTGCTACTAATTTTTGAGAGTAATAATTTCTTTGTTCTTCAATAGCACTTCTAAGCATTTTACTCATCACGCTCATCTCCATTTCTTTTATTTGTTATTTTAAACTTACCCCAAAATTGTTATAAAACGATTAATCTAATGTAAAGATTTCGTGCTTAGTTATTAATATTATCTTTTTATTCTCATTTATAGCTAAACAGCTACCAGTAAAAAATGTTTTTGCTAGTTTTGTATATTATGGAAGATTATTGTCAACAATAGTTTCAACATTAGAAAGGCGTTGAATCCAATGACATTGAAAGTAGTAGCCAAAGAGGAATTAAATGGGCAAACAAAAGTATTTTTTCTGAATTTATCTGAACCAAAACCATTTCAGTTATTCATGATGGTTATATGCAATAACTCCA
Organism: Metabacillus sp. GQ13; assembly: GCF_059758525.1. Classification (NCBI taxonomy): domain Bacteria; kingdom Bacillati; phylum Bacillota; class Bacilli; order Caryophanales; family Bacillaceae; genus Metabacillus; species Metabacillus sp. GQ13. The sequence goes on along the minus strand of NZ_JCAXET010000022.1, from coordinate 37,398 downwards.
TTGACCTTCTAACTATTTACAATCCAAATTCAGATACCTACGAAGATGTGACAGCACTTTTTCATCCTTCTTTTTTACATGATCTTTCCCTACAATTTGATGATCAATCACCTCCTTATATGCCTTTAGTAAGCAATCGATTTTTCTCACAACCTCGAAAAACATTTCCTCATTCTTCTTAAAATACCCCTATTTCTTTTACAATAAAACTTAAACATTCCTGCTTTAGTTATGTTTTTTTCAACTCCTATTCCCTTTAGCTTGAGATGTAAAATCTAATTGTCAATGATATAACTCAGGGTCTCATATAAACCTGATTTAATGTATAAGTCTTATTTTATTAACAATTTGATACAATATGATTAACTTATCACCATTGTAATTTATCTTACTATTTGGTACCTTTTAACTGTTAAGAAACCTCACACTGCATTTGAATAGTTATATTTCTTTGTTAGGTTTTCTAACAAAGTTCGAGCGGTAACTTATTAAAACAGCTATAATGATAAAAGAAAGTTTCTTTTAAGGGGTGGAGATATGAATCAGCAGGACCGCTCTTATAAGGATAAGAAGGTGATCTCGATCGGGACTGTAAGTGAGTTGACTGGACTAACCTTAAGACAAATACGTTATTATGAAGAGAGAAAGTTAATTGCGCCATATAGAAATGACAGAGGAACTAGGAAATACTCATTTAATGATATTGAAACATTAATGGACATCGCAGATAAACGTGAGGATGGTGTCCAAACAACTGAGATTTTAAAAGAAATGAGATTAAAAGAAAAACAACGTCAGAGTGATGCAGATGTAAAGAAAAAGATGTTACAAGGTCAATTGAATGCACAATTTAAATATGGGCAACGCAAATATTAGCTTTATATTATGCGCTTCAGCCAATTCACTTAACATGCTGTAGCGCCCAGTTTTCCTCACTTAAAAATACCTCCCTACGACAAAAAATAGTGGTAAGAACCCATAAACAACACAAAATATAGGTAATTCCCTGCCACCTCCCCCTAAATGTAGTGTTTTCCAACATGAATTTTATATTTTTTTAAAAAACCCCTCTCAAACTCTTTACAATAGGAAAAAATATCCGATAATAGGATTACTAGGACTTTTTTATCTAGTAAGCCTATTTGCGAGGTGGTATTTGTGAAAACAATTGATGTAGTTATTGAAGAATACCGAAAAAAAATGTTAACAATCTCAAAGGAGAACGGTATCAATTCACATCAAACACTAATTGCAAGTCAAAACCTTGATCAACTATTAAATATAAAGATGAATGAAAAACAATCAAATTTCCCAGAAAAAAATTATTAAATAGAAATGAATAGTTTACTCTTACATCAATACGAACTTTGTTGGTGTATTTTTTTGTTTTTTACAGGTAGAATAAAATCTACCTTCAAAGAAAATAACATACGAAAAGAACACAAAGGATGCTGCTATCTTCAAAAATAACAATCTATGGGTAATTCTCAATAATAAGAAGAAGAAAGGCTGTGAACAGATATGTCAGCAGAAATCATCTGGTTAAGCAAAGGTAAGCCAAAAACATTATCACATAAAGATACAGAATACCGTTCTGGTATATCTAAAGATCAAGTTGATTTTTTAGAAGTAACTACCAAACAGATAAAAGGTGATGATGTCGAAAATCACGAGTATCATGGTGGCATTGATAGAGTTATTTGTGTTTATCCCTTCGAACATTATCGTTACTGGGAAAAGATATATGGTACATCCTTACCAAAGGCTGCATTTGGTGAAAATTTAACGGTAACCTGTATGCTGGAGTCTACGATATGTATTGGAGATGTCTATCAGGTTGGAGAAGCTATTTTACAAGTTTCGCAAGGGCGTTTTCCATGCTCCACCATTAATAAATATACCCACCTCAACACATTATTGGCTAAAACAGTTGAGATGGGTTATACTGGATATTTTTTTCGTGTCATTCAAGAAGGTACGATTACATCTCGTTCAGAAATTAAACTTCTAGATAAGCATCCTAAACAACTTTCTATTTCTACAATCCATCATACTTTCTTTCATAACAAACATGATCTCGCCCAAATTGAGAAAATACTTAGTCTATCGGAATTATCTCAGGAATGGAAAGATCGAATGAACAAACTTCATCTAAAAGGTAAGGAGAACAATCATCCTTTTATTTCCTAATAGTTCTAAATAACCAATTATTACTTTTTTTAAAAGAGTCGTTGACTGAATATTTTATTATGTTATAGTTAAGTTGATTTTAAGAGAATTACCATTTTCTACTAGGGGAGTCCATTAGCTTGGACTGAGAGAAGAACGTGCCTGAAGTTCTTTGACCCTTTGAACCTGATCTGGATGATACCAGCGTAGGGAAGTAGTAACAGTTGCTAAGAGGATATTTACGCACTTATCTCTTTACAATTTTTACCTTCCAAAACAGGTTCTGACTTTCAGAAGCTGTTTTTTATTTTGCCTTCGTTTCTTTCAGATCATCATTGTTTTCAATCATAAGGAGGAGAAAATTTTGAAGATTACCATTAAAAAACCATTCCCAGGAAGTAAAAAGATTTATGTAAAAGGAAATACCTATGATATTCAAGTCCCGGTACGGCAGATATCTCAGGGCCCTACTAAAGATTCACATTCTGAAGAGTTTAATCACCCTGTTCACGTGTATGATACAAGCGGCCCCTATACAGATATAACCGCTGAAATTGATATTCGTAAAGGTCTTCCTAGAGTTAGGGAAAAGTGGATTCTCGATCGTAATGATGTGAGCCAATATGATGGGCGTACTGTTAAACCTGAAGATGATGGCTATAAATCTAGTAACCAATCAAAATTAGAAGTTTTCCCTAGCAAGGATATTCATCCACTAGTCGCGATAAAAGGCAAAAGAGTTACTCAACTCCACTATGCCCGCACTGGGATCATTACACCTGAGATGGAGTTTATTGCGATAAGAGAACAAATGGAACCAGAATTTGTTCGTCAAGAAGTGGCTGCTGGCCGTGCGATTATTCCCGCAAATATCAACCATCCTGAAAGTGAACCAATGATTATCGGCAAGAAGTTTCATGTGAAAATCAATGCAAATATCGGCAATTCCGCAGTTTCATCATCAATTGAAGAAGAAGTAGAAAAAATGACATGGGCAACCCGCTGGGGAGCGGATAATATCATGGACTTATCCACTGGAAAAGACATTCACACAACGAGAGAATGGATCATTCGCAATTCACCAGTCCCAGTTGGAACTGTTCCAATCTATCAAGCTTTAGAAAAGGTAAATGGTGTCGCTGAGGATTTAACATGGGAAGTCTACCGTGATACATTAATTGAACAAGCAGAACAAGGTGTTGACTATTTTACGATCCATGCCGGTGTATTACTTCGATATATTCCTTTAACAGCTAAACGCACTACAGGAATTGTCTCTAGAGGTGGTTCCATATTGGCTCAGTGGTGCCTCGCCCATCACCGAGAAAATTTTCTGTACTCTCACTTCCATGAAATTTGTGAGATATTAACACAATACGATATCACCATCTCCCTTGGAGACGGTCTTAGACCTGGTTCAATCGCAGACGCTAACGATGAGGCGCAATTTGCGGAACTTGAAACATTAGGTGAATTAACTGAAATTGCTTGGAATTACGATGTCCAAGTGATGGTTGAAGGACCAGGTCACGTACCCATGCATTTAATTAAGGAAAACGTAGATAAACAACAAGCTATATGTAAAGAGGCTCCCTTTTATACATTAGGTCCACTTACAACCGATATAGCGCCTGGATACGATCATATTACATCAGCGATAGGTGCAGCGATGATCGGTTGGTTTGGTACAGCCATGCTTTGCTACGTTACCCCTAAAGAGCACCTAGGTTTACCAAATAAAGAAGATGTCCGAGAGGGCGTCATTGCTTATAAAATTGCTGCACATGCTGCAGATTTAGCGAAAGGGCATCCAGGTGCACAAAATCGTGATAATGCACTCTCAAAGGCTAGATTTGAGTTTAGATGGCAGGATCAATTTAACTTGTCGCTTGATCCGGAAAGGGCAAGAGAATACCATGATGAAACCTTACCAGCAGAGGGGGCAAAAACAGCCCATTTCTGTTCGATGTGTGGACCTAAATTTTGTTCGATGAGGATATCACATGATATTAGACAGATGGCAAATGAAAAAAAGCTTGTTGATAAAGGGTTTAAAGAAAAGTCGAAGGAATTTATTGAAGGTGGATCTGCTATCTACCGTTAATATCCGTTTATTTATCAACCATTTCACTTTATCTTTGTCTATGACCAGATTTTCATCGTTCATGCACGGATTATAAGACTTTATGTAAAAAGAGGGTGCATTTTGTTACCCTCTTTAGTTTTGAAATCATTAAAAGAATTCATCGCCAACACTGCCACTCGTTGTCCTTCCTTTAAACAAATGATCGTGTTTTGGACGTTTTGAATCTCCATAAATAACACCTCCATATTTGCATACCAGTGGACGGTCATAGTTATAATAAGTTCTCAACTCTAATTCATGATAATGACCCCCATCAGATAAAGGTATTGCAGGCCCTGTTTTTCCGTAGAACCTATGATAATGACCATTTTCATTTGAGGTAATCCCGCGATACGAATGATCGTGCCGATCAAAAGTATTTCCATTTACCATTCGTGTAAATCCATCAATTATATGAAAATGACCTTTGTTTGTTGTCGTTTTCGCAAAAAAATGATGAGAATGATGAGGTTTTACACTACCAATTAACACATCCATTCTCCCTTCAATTCCCTTTTACCATTACCTATGTAAGGTAAGTGAAAAGTGAAAGTTGTCTAACCTATAATACACCTACAACATTAAAGTACCTTCTAAATTTAATCTTACTTCGGGTAATCCTACCCATACTCATCATGAATAATACCCCAAAACAATTGCCTTACTATCTCGTCTTCTAAAAAACCAATAAAAAATATTCGACATATCCTCCTTACAAGCTTTTCTCCAAACAAAATCTTTTTTTCTTTTTCATGACTAAAATCCAATACCTTATCTACTTTTGACTTCATTACACGCACAGCCTATAGAAAAATTTTTTTATTAGAGTTACTCTAAATTTAAGTTACACTCACTATATAAAAATAAGGATAAAAAACAAGCTGACATAAATGAAGGGCATCCACACCTATGACAGCTTGTTTTATCAAATAGGCTCTTTTCTAAAAGTTTATTGCTCTAGTACCTATAAAAATCAACTTTTGAATTTTTATAATGGAAATTGATTCTAGCTCCCGAGGAATAACAGAATAATTTAACGAAAAGAGCACGAAGATACACTTAAACGTGTACATAAGTCCTTTGTATGGAAAACAACAATCATTGTTAAATCTTTCTTCTAGTACGTTATTTACTAAATGAAGAAAGAAACTTCACACGATCTCCCATTGGAGGTATATTTTGATCAACTAATTCTATCTCCAAAATAGCTGGTCCATTCTTAGAACGTAATTCTTCAATCAATTGATGAGAAATATCTTCTATTTTCTTTACACAAGCACTACGAATCCCTAATGCGTCCGCCATAGCAGCAATGCTAACAGGCTCCTGTTCAAAGCAAGAGTGTGAGCGGTGATATTGTAAATTGTGTCCATGATAGACCATTCCCAAGCGAGCGTTATTCATAACAACAAACAAGATTGGCAACTGGTACTCCTTAGCAGTCAAAATCTCCATTCCATGCATGAAAAAGCAGCCATCCCCTGTAATACAAACTACCTCCCTCTCTGGATCTGCTAGTTTGCTTCCTATCGCTGTTCCTATCCCTGTCCCCATTGCACCAAAGTGAACATTGATATCGAATGTATCTGGTGATTTTACTTTCATATAATTTATTACATAGGACATAAATTCTCCAATATCTATCGTGTATCTTGTTGTATCCGGTAATTGCTTTTGAATAGCTAATAACGCATTTTGACTATTAAATTCTTCAAAATCCTCTTCAAACGGTTCTTCTCTTAAAGAATAAATATGTTGATCGTTAACATACCTTTTTGCATCTTTAATGATTGCTTCCAAAGTTAATTTTGCATCACCCATAATAGGTATATCAACATTGTATTTTCTGTTAAATACAGACTCATCTATATCAAGTTGAATCAACTGACGATTTTTTGTTAAATGACTATTCCAATTGTTAGTAGCTGTTTCCCCTAGGCTCGAACCAATGACAAAGAGAGTATCTCCAATCTCTTCATTAACTATTCTAGATGCTTCTTCATGTCCTGCAAAACCAAATACCCCTTTAAATAAGGGGTGACGATCATTCATTAGACCCTTCGCTTGTGGAGAAGTTATGATTGACATATTCAATAGCTCGGCCAATTCAATTACTTCGCTTACCGCTCCTCTAGCTCCTTGTCCAACAAAAATAATGCCTTCTTTATGTTGTAAGAGTTGAGTCACTACTTCTTGGATGGTTCTCACCTCTGGGACTTTTTTTTCAATTACTGGAAACGCTGGAGATTCAACCGCATCAATTCTATCCAATTGGATATCGATGGGGATCGCTACGTGTACAGGACCTGGTACTCCCGATAATGCGATCTCCACTGCCTTCACAATAGTAGGTAATAGATCCTCTGATTTTGATATTATTGTACTGAATTTGGTGACCGATTGATATATTGGCTGAGCATTTAGTTCTTGAGAAGCGTTCAAACCAGTTGTATTAGTTGGTACAGCACCTGTCAAAAATAATACAGGTAAATGTTCACGCATCGCATTTGCAGCACCAGTAACTAAATTTGTTCCTCCAGGACCACTACAACCAATACACACACTAAGTGAATTTGAGTATTTTGCATAAGATGCTGCCATGTATGATGCAGCTCCCTCATGTTTAGTAACAATTGGTGTTATATCTGGGATGTCATATAATTCATCAAAAAAAGCATTTACAGAACCGGCTGGTATTCCAAAAACATACTTTACCCCACCATTACGTAAATAATTAAGAACCGAACGAATTGCTTTCATTTTCTACGCCTCCTGTTTACTTTTTTTTTGGCTTCATTATGACTGTTTTTTGTTTATAATCCTGAATAAGACTTTAACTGAGACAAAATTGAACCATAAAAGAACATTCCATTTTAGGTTTTTTAAGTTTTTGTCCTAGTTCCTTGGCACATCAAAATAATTTGCAACCAAATCCCCAGCCTCAATAGGTCCTGAATAAAAGTAACCTTGAATGAGGTAACAATCCTTTGATATAAGGAAGTCAATTTGCTCGATTGTTTCTACGCCTTCTGCAATAACATTAAGGTTTAAATTATGAGCTAACGTAATAATCGTATTAGTAATCGCAGCATTCTTTTGATCATGACATATATCTTTAATAAATGAACGATCAATTTTCAGTGTGTTTATCGGGAAATCCTTCAGATAACCTAATGATGAATAACCTGTCCCAAAATCATCAATTGAAATTTTCACCCCAAATTCTTTTAAAAGTGACATCTTTCGTAATGTTTCGTCTGTCTTCTGTATGATTAAGTTTTCAGTTAGTTCTAATTCTAAATATTGCGGTGATAGCTTTGTTTCATTGATTATTTCTTTTACCATGTTAACAAAGTTTGTTTTTATGAATTGTTGCGCAGAAATATTTACAGACATTGTAATATCTGGATAACCTTTCATTTGCCACTCTTTTAATTGGTTACACGCCTTACGTAGTACCCATTCACCAATCGGAATTATTAAGCCTGTTTCCTCAGCCAGAGGAATGAATTCTCCAGGTGAAACCATTCCTCTTTCTTGGTGATTCCAACGGAGGAGGGCCTCAACTCCAAAGATCTTCTTGTTTCTATAATCAAATTGTGGTTGATAATAGACGCTTAATTCATCCGAATCCAATGCTTTATTCAAAGAATACTCTAACTTTACATTCTCAATTGTTCGATGATCCATTGTTGGTGTATAAAATCGATACTCGTTTCCTGCCATCTCTTTTGACTTATACATTGCAGTATCGGCCTTCTTAATTAAATCCTCAGGTTCTTCACCATCATATGGATACAAGCTTATCCCAATACTTGTTTTGACAAAGGTAGCAATCCCTTGTAAGTCAAACGGCTTTTCAAAAGCTTTGATCAATTTCTCAGAAAATGCTTTAACTTCTTTTTCACAATGTACGATAGGTAATATAATCGTATATTCATCACCACCTTGTCGAGAAACTGTGCAGCCTTTGTAAACACATTGATTTAATCTATTTGCGACTGCTTGGAGCAACAAATCCCCATAACTATGACCCAAAGTATCATTAATTGTCTTAAAACGATCCAAATCAAGGAATAAAACAGCCAACATTTCTTTATGAAGATGCGCATAAGCTAATCCTTGTTTTAGACGATCCTGAAATAATAGTCGATTCGGTAAATTAGTCAAGCTATCATAGTAAGCGTGGTAGTTTATTTTTTCCTCCATTTGTTTGCGGTAGGTTATATCTTTAAAAGTTATCACGTATCCAATCACTGTTTTTTCCTTCATTGTTGTAATCGCATACTCTACAGGAAAGAAAGTACTGTCTTTACGAATAAAAATTTCTTCGGTATTGATCATCATATGATTTTTGTTTTTCAAATAAGTCGCTTGTTCAAGCACAATACTAGTATTTTCTTTAGAAAAAAATAACTTATATGATTTGCCAATCAACTCTTTTTCCCTATAACCCAAAGTTGTTTCAGCTGCTTGATTACAAAAGGTAATTCTCCCAGTTATCCCAAGTCCTACTATGCCATCACCTGCTGAATTTAGAATTAATTCCTTCTCTCGACTTAGTTGTTGTAATCTTCCAATAACCCGTTCAAGCTCGTTATTCTTCTTTGTCAGTTCCAATGTCCGTTCTCTAATGATTTGCTCTTGTTTCTCCATAAAAATCATATGTGACAATACCGATGCAGCCACTTCTATGATTGATTGAGTAAGCTGAATCTCTGCATTAGGGTATATTTTTCCTTTATCATGCAACGATACAATCGCTATTACTCCTAAAATCTCCCCCATTGTTACAATAGGTAGCATTAACAATCCCTTTATACCAAATCTCCTGCAAGCGTGATGATTTGGTCTGGGATCAGATTCCACGTCCGGTACCAACACCGCTTTCTTCGTTTCCACAACCTCTCTAAAAAGATCGTCTGTTGTTTGATCAACTTTTAGAATGCTATGGGTTGCCTTCCAATCCTCTTCAGACCATTCACTTTCTTTACTTAGACTTGCTGGTTTTAATCCGCTTTTTTCTACCGGATCTAAAAGATGGGCACCAATGTTTTTGTTTTTCAATACTTTTCCGACGTAATAAAAGCACAAATCAAGAACTTCATTCATTGATGAACAAAGTGATAGCTCTCGCGTAACATCTAATAATAATTGTTTTTCAGAAATGAGATTTTCTTTTCTCGATAGATTATTGGCATTTCGAATCGCCACCGCAGCCATATTAACATATGCTTCGACCGATTGTATCTCAGTCTTTGTTAAATTCATATGAACCCCATGATTAAACAAAAAGACAAGCCCATAAACGTCTTCTTCATAATGAATAGGTAATGCTAATAACGAATTAATTTTGAAAGCCTGGATAGGGCCTTGATCTGGTCTAGAATCCATAGACGTATCTGGTATATAAATCGTTACTTTTTTCTCGAGAACTTCTTTAACTAATAAATCTTTTTCTGGATTAATGACAAGCATGTCGAGAGTCTTCCCATTAAAATTTTCTGGCTTCCCTACGTAACCATGATATGTACCATCACCTTCAGGTAAATAAATTCCTACTGAATCGCACCTAAATATTTCTACTGATATTGCTGTCACAACATGTTCTAAAACTTCACTTAACTCTAAATTGGTATTGATTAGTTTTGTTGTTTCTGCAAGACGTGAGTACCTAGTTTGTTCTTCAATCATTCTGTACCCTCCAAATAAACGTTAGCTTTCTTTTAATATATGTTTTTATTAGGCTCTTTTCTAAAAGTTTGTCGCTTTCAATCCTAAAAAAGTCAGTCATTGGATTTTTTGTATAAATTGAAATTATTACAAAGAAAATGTCTGGGTAATTATACTAAAAGAGCACGAAGATAGGCTAAATTCATAATGATGTACCCATTACGAAAAACAACATTCTGTGCGAAAACAGCCTTTTATTAATAGAGTAGAAATTTCAAAAGTAACAATAGGTAACACATAATCATTCTCTTAAAACATTTGCAAATTGAAAAATTAAAGTCAATGAATCTTTAAACCCTCTACGGTATTACCTTATTTTTACATTTTATTCATCTGACAAAATAATACAAATTCTTCTTAATTAAAGCATATTATATTCATCTCAATAAAAAAAGGTCCTAAGGACCAAGTTTTATTTTAATACTAGTCATAACGTCGTGTATCTAAAGGGATATTTTTCCTGTTAATAGGTTGTAAACTTAAAAAGCTTCTGAATTAGATAAAGAATGTACTTGAAAATTGGTAAGTCATCCTTATATTCTTTATAGTCAACCGTGTATTCTCCACCATTATTTGTCCACAAACGCTCAAAATAGCCTTGAACTTCAGTTACAATTTCTGAATCATTTGGTGCGATAATTTTTAGATTTGTTTCAAGATTATAGTCAGCTAAATTCCTTTCAGTATAGTTAGCAGAACCACCGATAATGATCGATTTTTCTTCTTTCTGAACATAAAGGAGTTTAGAATGAAACTGTTCTTTTCCTGTGTTGTACCATCTTATCTTTAGATTATCTTGAGTTAATTTAGTTAACTCTGCTGCAACTGGTAAATTTGGTAACCCTATTTTTTCCGAGCCAAATGCGTTTTGGTTTGGGTCTAGAATTAAATGAATTCTAACATCTTCTTTCGCTGCTCCTTTTAACGTTTCAAGAATATCTGTATCAGCTAAATAAAACATAGCAATCCAAATCGTCTCGCCTTCTTCAGCTGATTGAATTGCTTCTATCGCGTTTTTCTTTATTTTCCCTTCAGTTACAAGTTGTATAGCAACCTCACCATTCTCCGGTTGCTGCTTCTTCCATTTAGGGAGAGTATCATACCCGGAAAAACCAGCAACAGCTTGCTCTGATTCAAGTACATCACCTATAATATTCCCGGTTACCTTAAAGGCAATATTAGAATGATAACCACTCGCATTATGAGCATTTGCTGAAGAAATAATCGCCGCATCCTCCGTCACTATGACCTTTCGATGATTAGCCTTTAAGTTTAATAATTTATAATAAGATCTTGCAGTCACTTCCGGAGCGGAATCTGCTAGCGGATTAGCTAACCAACCATTACCTTCTTGTCCAAACCATTGTAAGCCGACTCTCCATAGCCCAGAATATATAGGATTTGGATCTCTTAATTTTTCTAAGTTTGTTAGTGTCACATGAACTCCATGTCTTTTTAACGTTTCAAACAAACCCACCTGATGTGAATTGTAGGATGTATTAATTTCATCTGTAAGTAAATGTACGCTTAAATTTGGTTTCTTCTCAATTTGTTTAACAATCGCTTTTGTTAATTCTCCACTGATCTGCGGATAAAATTCTCCTTTATCTATATATTCATTAAATAGAAACATATCTATCACAATATAATCCTCAGCTTGTCTAATCAATTCATGAATTCCTTCAAATATATGTTGATCATACATTATTCCATGAGGACCTTTATAGCTAAGGTCATATAAAAACTGAACATCTTCTACCATATACATCTGACTTTCAATTGAAATCCCTTCTGGAAGATCTTTGTAGCTATGATAAACACTTGTACATACGATAGTTGTGACAATTACTATAAACAACCAAATTTGCTTTTTTTTGAATATTGCTTTCAATTTTTTCATGTTTCCCCCAAGGTTTTTTCAAAAAAGAGGTTTACTCACGTGCTGTGAGTAAACCTCTTTTTGAAGTCTTATAACTATTTTTTTGTTAGATTACTAGCACATAAATTAGTTGAAATCGACATACTGTCGTTCGTATATAAGTAAGGTCTACCAATTTTTAGTAGCGCACTAGCTTGATTAGCATGTGGGACAACATATGTCGTTCATCTTCAGAACCTGCTCTCCATAGCTCTTGAAGAAGCTTTTCTTCTTGGTTGCGTGGATGCTCATATTTCGCTAAAAAATCTGCAACCTTTTTGGTTGCAAGTGCTAACTGCTCTTCAGTTAGCCCCATTTTCTTTCCCATTGCTACTTTATTACCTAAGAATTCTCTAAATGTTTCAAAGTTTGATAGGATTTCATCTTTTTTATCTTGTCCCAGTCCATTTACGGCCCGTTCCACTCGATCTAACTGTTCAGAATTTGTATTTTCATATTGGTGTTCCATTGAATCTCTCCTTTATCTTAAATTCAACGCCTCTTCATGAGTAGACATGTTTGTTTCAGTTAACTTAGAGGTCGTATCCAATACATTCGTTTGTATATCTTTGAAGTCTTCTTTTGCATCATCTGCTAATGATGCTGCCTCACTCGTGATATCTCTTGCCTCTTGAACAACATCACTATTAATTCGTTCTACTAAATACTTAGCTTCCTCCATCGTGTTTTTTAATGTATCTGTAGCATGTTTTACTTGATCAAGTATTTGTTCCTTAACTTCACCAGGATCATCTTTAACATTTTGTAACACATTCTTGGAAGTATCCTTCATATCAACAGCCTTCTCAGAAATGAGCCTTCTCGTATCTTTATTTAGTAGAGCCAGACCTCCACCAACTATTCCACCTATAATAATGCCTTTAAGTAATATGCTATTTTGTTCATTATCATTCACTACAGTAGGTTGTCCCATAATTAATTCCTCCTCTTATGTGATTAATCTTGCTATTCCCGCGAGAGGTAAAAGATAAACCTTGATAATCAGGGATGCTTAGCAAACGTAAACGATTTAAATTTCAATTAATAGATTAGAAACATAGATTAATCACTTAACTTCTATATTTATATCGTCCTCTCAATCTACTCATTTATTGTTTTAATTCACTAAACATATTAAAATATAAAAATGTGGTTTTAAAAATACAAAAATACTAGTTTACTTATTTGAAACCTTTCTACTTTTTAAACGTAATACTAATTGTCATATTAGAGAATACATCAATTCTTAGCTATGACTCATATCTTGAGGAGGAAATGTCATCATGATTAAAAAATTTTTTTCAGCAATACTTGTTCTTACTTTACTTTTCACACCTGTAGGTGGCTTTCTACTTGGTGATCAGTTAACAACAGCTAGTGCAAAAGGCTATAAATCTGGTAAAAAATCGTTTAATTCAAACACTACGAATAACAACAATCCATCTTTATTTAAAAAAGACGAGACGAATCAAAAATCATCTACAACTACAAAGAGTAATACAACAGCTAAATCGAAAACTGGTGGCTTAATGAAGGGATTACTTTTAGGTGGGGTAGCCGGATTCCTCTTAGGTGGAATGCTTAGTAACCTTGGGATCTTAGGATCGGTTATTGGTCTTTTCATCAATGTTCTTGCTATTTTTGCAGTAATTTTTATTATTCGTAAAATCTTTTCGATGATTAAGAACAAACGGAAAACAGAGGAAAACTCCATATGGGGAAAATAAAAATACCAGAACAAGACATTGTGAATGCTCTTTGTCTTCACATAGCACATAAACGACAAATCACACCCCAGGAAGTTGAGATTCAACTCCTGTATGATGATGACTATGGTTTTTCGGCCGAGTCATATATCAATGATCGAAAGCAAATTCTAATTACATCAAATATTATTGAAGCAATACGCTTTTGGCTTGAAACAGTCATGAAAATTGATCCTTTCACGGCCACAATAGAAATCATCCTTAACGATGAAGAAGGTATTATCGCATATGTAGAATGAGATTAAAATAATTTAAAGTAGGTGAAAAATATGCGCTCACCTAAAGTACTTCTTATTGGCTCTATTATTACTGACATTGTCCTTATTATTTACCTCATGACATTAGCTGATGATATTGGGCTCGGAATTGTACTTTTATTATCTGGACTTCTTCTAGGAGGTACCTTTATTACGTACAAGTTAATGAATCGTTATTGAGATTCATTAACTTTTTTTTTCATTATCAACTAAACAGGTATTTTACCTACTAACTCCAAAATCATTCAATCTAAAGCCACCTAAACTATCGTAGTTGTCTACCTTCATTTATTATTGTTGTTTTTCAATAGTGAAATAAGGGAAAGGAAGGATATCAAAGTAATCTATCTATTTCCCTAAGGAGTGTAATTCATGCTTACTGACAAACAACTATCAACTCTAAAAGAAGTGTTAACATCAAGCAAAGAAAAACTAGAAAAACGAAACAGTCGTAAAGACGAGTCTTTTCTAAGGAGAAGTCAGACTGAATCAATTGGCGAGCTTTCTTCCTATGATAACCATCCAGCAGAATTAGGTACCGAATTATTTGAGAGAGAAAGAGATATGGCAATAGATAGACATACAGATCAAGAAATCGAAAGTATAGATAACGCACTACATGCTATTTCGGAAAAATCCTATGGTAAATGTAAAAGTTGTGGAGAGCCGATACCCTTTGAGCGGTTGGAAGTAGTTCCTTCTACTTTATACTGTGTTGAACATTTTCCAGAACAAGCTAAAGAGAATTCTCACCCTATCAAGGAAGATGGCATAGACCCTGTCTTTGACAATCATTATCAGAATAGAAATGATGATCAAGATAGCTTTAAAGAAGTAGCAAGCTATGGTACTTCTGAGACAGCGTCAGACTTTACCGATGATCGTGATGTTTACCATACAGATGAAGATGATAATGGGTATACCGAAAAATATGAACGTTTTATAGGTACCGATATAAAAGGCAAAAATACGAAGGTTTATGGAAATAAAAAAAGATGAGTACACTGAGGTATTAGATTCCGAAAAAATTGAATCCAGCTTAGGGATCTTCCCTATACTAGAAGATGATTGTGTTGAAGATAAAAATAACAAATAACCAGAAGATTTTTTATTTAATTTCATACTAAAAAGCTTGAGAAATCTCAAGCTTTTTATAAACTATACAATTGTTGTAGGTGAAACACACTTACAAATAGTATAAGTTCTTAATAAGTCATCTCCGACTGCACATAGTAATATAAAAGGCTAGCTGTGTGCTGTAATGAAGAGAGATGTGTTCGTTCAAATGCATGTGAAGCATCAATCCCTGGTCCAATTAGTCCGTGAACGATATCATGACCTGCGCGTATCGCTGCTGATGCATCAGAGCCATAGTGCGGATAGATATCTATTTTATATTGAATTCCTTGCTGTTGTGCTATTTCTACTAATTTTTTCCTTAGTCCATAATGGTATGGACCACTAGAATCTTTAGCACAAATTGAAACAGTAAATTCATCTGTTGCTTGACCATCGCCAATTGCTCCCATATCAACAGCCAAATACTCAACAGTTTCTACTGGAATGTTAGAATTACCACCATAACCAATTTCTTCATTATTTGATAGTAGAAAATGCGTTGTATAAGGTATATTTAGTTTCTCTTCTGATATTTGTTTAATAAGTTGCAGTAGTAAACCAACACTAGCCTTATCATCTAAATGACGTGATTTTATAAATCCACTAGGAGTAATTTCCACCCTTGGATTAAAAGAAATAAAGTCGCCAACCTCAATACCAAGTTGATGAACATCCTCTTTACTATGTACTTGCTCATCTAATCTTACCTCAATATTTTTTTGGTTCCGTTCTAATTTTCCAGCTTCCTTATATACGTGTACTGATGTTTGATGCATAAGGATCGTACCTGTATAAATTTCCCCATTTATTGTTTCTATCTTGCAATATTCTCCTTCAATCGAGTTGTAATTAAAACCACCAATTAAGTCAATTTTTAATCGACCTGAGGATTTTATTTCTTTTACAATCGCACCTAAAGTATCTACATGCGCAGTTAACATTCTATGTCGCTCGTTATCAGCACCAGGAATTGTAATTACCAAGCCACCCTTATGGTTTCGTTTCATCTCTAATTTAAGGTCCTCCAAATATCGTTCAACAAAAGTAATTACTTGTTCAGTATTCCCAGATGGGCTTGGTATTTCTACGAGTTCTTTAATCAGAGAGACTGTTTCATTAATCTTTGTCATCACTTTGCCCCTTTCAAATAAAATAAATATTTCTCTAATCATACCAAATATAAATCACTGCTACGAATGTAACGGACATTTTACGATCCAATCATCAATTTTTTAAGGTTATCAAAGTTATGTTCATCAACCTAACAACCATCAATGAAATAAGATTCATTAATTTGTATTCCGAAAAATTTCTGCAATGCTGTTTCTAAAATAGGTCCTATTAACGTTTAGTAAGGGGTTAAGTTTATACGACTAACTTCTGGTAAACAAGGCAGAAATGAAAGTTTCGGAAGTGTAACCAAAATTATAACAAGGAATTTTTGGATAAGGAATAAAATAAAGGGAAATATAACATAAAGAAAATGAAGGAGGAATTCAATTATGCTTCTAACCAATGACATGGAATTTAAATTAAAAGGTACCTTTATTCCTAACATCAGTAATTCTGACAAATTAAAAATCTTAGAAGTAACAGAAGGCAGTGTCGTTATTCAAATGAATAAATCAAAGCGTAGAGGTGTGTTTCCATTAGATAGTTTTCAATATTGGATTAAACGAAATTCATTAATACATATTGATGAGTTAGAAAAAAAAACCTCGTGACGGGGAGAAATTTAATAGAGCTAATCTCAAAACTGCCATTCGAAATAGGGACTCTTAGTATCGATAAACCAGACTTTCAACTTATAAATTGATAATGTAATGAACAAAACTCCCTAAAAATCTAATACGATAACCCAGTAGATTTTAGGGAAGCTTTATTTAGTAGTAATCCTTTTGAATATGTTTGTATGAGGTGATTAAAAAGTTATTTCTTTAATAATAACCTCCAACTCCCCTCCAGGTGTTGATAATAACATTTTTTCTTTAGCTGAACGTAATAACAATTGGCTCCCCACAGGAGAAAGAAATGAAATAAATCCGTTATCTGGATCAGAAAACTCTGGAAAACAAATTGTATATTCTTCCACTTCATTGTCATCAATATAATTTAATAGCACCTTGCATCCAATAAATACCTTAGGGATATATTGTTGATCCTCTACTCCATTATTTAAGCTTGTAAGGAATATTTCTACTTCATAAGAATATGTAGTGTGAAATTCCTTGAACCTAGAACGATCAGATAAAAAATAAGTATCCAAAATTTCTGTGCCATTCTCATCAAAAAACACCAATTGATCGACAATTGTTTCTCTAAATGATAGACCTAACTTATGGTTCATAGTAGATTTCCCCCTGAGCGTGCTGATGACCCTTACATAATTTCATTTTAAATTCCATACATAACCCTCCAATATACATTTTTGAGATTATTACCCAATCTCAAAAACATCATAACATAGCCCTTATTAAGTTTCTATTTAAATGGTTATCGGTTATTTTTGCCTCTTATTACTCTATAATTAAGTTTTATCATTTTGCGATAAATCTAATAAATTTGTAGCATTAGTTGATTATTTATATTCTGGGCTATTTTTCTTTCTTTCATTACTTTATTGTTTATTCTTTCAGACTACGTTTTTAATTGTTATTATCTCTACTAGTTTAGCAACTTATGTATTTTGTACATTTATTGGATTTTTCTACCCTTTTGTATAAGATTTGGAGCAACACGAAATTCCTTTCACATATCAGTAAGTTTGTTTCTTGTCCTACTGTCAATTGGTTTACCTATAATAAATCAAATCGTTACAACGATGATACTAACAATAAAAAAGCTATTTACAATAGAAGGAATCATGATTTATGAGCCCACCAAACTTCTTATGGATTCACCAAGTTGGGGAATTTCAACTTTAATCGATGGCATTATCATCTTTTTTGTATTATCAATTGGTTATTTGCTTGGATCTATTGTTTAACGCTTTGGTCAACTAGGAGGTATCATTACTTTAGCCTCTATTCTTTTAATTATTTTTATACCTGTTGTTCAGTATGGGCTAAAGAATTTTATTAAAGGATTTGCTACTGGAGAAATGGCAATTAATTTTCTGTTATTATTAATTTTCAGTATAATTTTTCTGTTTATTAATTCGTTTATTATTAAGAAAGCAACCCCTACCCCTGCATTAGGTAGATGAAAAGAAGGTCTGACAATTGTCAGACCTTCTTTTCATGCTTTATTAGAACCAAGCTGCTCCAACAATAATTAAAAGAATAAACAATACAACGATTAGCGCGAATCCTCTACCTGCACCGTAACCGCCACCGCCATAGCCATATCCGCCACCACAGCCACCGCCATAACCACCGTATCCACCGTATCCAGTACCGAAACTCATTTGAACTCCTCCTTTAAGTGATATATTTAAAATTGCTCATTATTTAGTAACCAACGAAAGCTGCACCTACAATAATTAATAGGATGAATAAAACGACGATCAAAGCAAAACCAGAACCATAACCCGGAGTTGCACCACTCATAACAACACCTCCCTTTCGTTGTACTATTACAATATGAAACTTTGTACTTGTACGTAAGGGCATTCGCACAGTTCCTAAGTTTTTTTTTCATTATTAAACGGATGTTTGCCAAATTGTAAGAAATCTATTTAAACTGGAGTATGAGATTAATGTTAGAATGAGACAGTATCAAGAAAAATTGAAGATAGAAGGTGGAGAACTTGAAAAAAATTATCTTTATTATAAGTTTGCTTATTACATTTCCTGTTATAACATCAGCACATACCACTGTTTCCCAATCAACTCCTGGAAAGGATGAAGTAGTCACCGAACAATTGAATGAGATAATCGTGGATTTTGCTGGAGAAATCGAAAACAAAGGAACACTATCATTGGTGAGAGGAAACGAAAAATATAAAATTGAATCCTTAACATTTGCACCAAAACAAATGAAAGGCTCATTAA
The DNA here is from genome assembly GCF_059758525.1 of Metabacillus sp. GQ13. Taxonomy (NCBI): domain Bacteria; kingdom Bacillati; phylum Bacillota; class Bacilli; order Caryophanales; family Bacillaceae; genus Metabacillus; species Metabacillus sp. GQ13. The sequence goes on along the minus strand of NZ_JCAXET010000022.1, from coordinate 18,319 downwards.
CTACACCACTTGAAAATGGAAGCTATCAAATAGTTTGGAATACAGCTTCTAAAGACGGACATATTCTTGATGGTGAAATTCCTTTTACTGTTAACATTCCTGAAACAAAAGAAAATCAACTAGAAGATCCTCCACAATCAGAGGCTGAAAATAATATAGAAAAACAGAAATTGCAGGTTGAAGATAATACAGACGTAAAATCGAAAAAAGAGACTGTTAAAACCAGCAATTCGACTATTTCAACTGTTTCAGTATTCGTATTAGTCATCCTATTAGCATTTGGAATATGGATACTTTTGCGTAAAAAGAGGTAAGGAATGAATCAACTCATCCCAATTACAGAATATGTGTCCTACATGCTTTTTTCATATATAGTAGGTCATGTTGTCCTCCAATTTATACCAGAATCAAAAAAACCAGCTATTCAAACATCTAAACAGGGCTTATTATTATCTGTTTTAGGAATAATCATTTTAACCTTTTTACCAGTGCTACAAGTAATTTTATACTTTTCACCTGAAGGGGTATTAAATCTTAACGCTTATTCAATTTTGACTGAGTTTCAAATAGGCATAGCCTGGTTATATGGAAGCTTTTTCGCAGTTTTTTTATGGATGATTTTATATGTAGAAGGATCGAAATATTTTCAAGCACTTTTTGTCGTGTTAATGATTGTTTCCGTGGGGTATGCTAGCCATTCTTCCACTCTCGAACTGTGGCCAGGGCTCATTTCCCATTCTATTCATTATTTAACGATCACTATTTGGGTTGGTGTTCTAATCCATATCGGATGGCTTACTCATAAGGTCGAAAATTGGCATGCCTTTTTACGTTGGTTCACCCCCCTATCGATTATTTTATTCCTGATAACGATGGTAAGTGGCCTTTCCCTTATGTTATTTGTAGTAGAGTTAAAAGATTATGCTAATTCCTGGGTTTTACCATACGGTCAAATTCTATTAATAAAACATATTAGTATTGTCCCCGTCTTAACGTTCGCACTAGTTAATGGATTTTTATCTCGAAAGACAAGATTCGATACAAGTTTTGATGCGAAGAAATGGGTACAGGTAGAAACAATAAGTCTTATGATTATTTTTTTTATTACTGGAATATTGGGCACACTGCCTCCACCACATCAGGTAAACGCTACTGTTATTCAAGAAGGTCCTGCATTTTGGATGGATTTTTTACTCGGACAAGAAATTGTTGCACCATTTTCAGTTCATCTTACAACTGGGATTCAAAGTACACTCTTGCTACTCATTGCTTTTATCTTTTTAATCATGATTATTATTAGCTTTCTTAAAAAGCTTTCACCCTGGATTGCTTTGGGATTTGCGATTATCTTTATAATCGCAACATATCTTGGACTGATGATGTCTATTGTCATTAATTAACTAAAATAACAAGAGGAAGACTCCAATGCAACGAATAGAATCTTTGCTTTGGAATCTTCCTCTTGTTTATTAGACTATTTTCGCAAATATTGTTGTTTTTCGTAACAAACATATAGAAAAGAGCTTTATTAGAAGACTTAAAGAGGAATAGTAAATTTTCCCTTTTTACCATCTCTTTTGACGTTGTTTGTTTGTCCTTAACAAGGAAAAAATGATCGACATAAATAAATGTCGATCATTCTAAATTTATTACTATTCTATCGTATCTGTCCGTTGCCAGACATCATAAACTTAATTGTCGTTAATGCAGGGAGTCCCATTGGGCCTCGTGCATGAAGCTTTTGAGTTGAGATTCCAATTTCTGCTCCAAACCCTAATGCGCCACCATCTGTAAAACGGGTGGATGCATTATGATAAAGTGCTGATGCATCTACTAGACTCATAAATGTTTTAGCCGTACTCTGGTTTTCTGTTACGATTGCTTCCGAATGTTTTGTTCCATATGTTTCAATATGATCTATTGCTTCTTCTAGTTTGTTCACTGTTTTTACAGCGATGTCTAGACTTAAATATTCATTAGCCCAATCTTCTTCATCGGCAATTACTGAATCTGGAATGTATTTGCAGGCTTCTTCGTCACCATGTACTGTAATATTATGTTTCTTAAAAGTAGAATTTAGAATATCACTATTTTTATCAAGCCAATCCTTGTGTATAATTACTGTTTCTAATGCATTACACACTGCGGGACGGTCAGTTTTTGCATTAACAAGAATAGTTAATGCTTTTTCAACATCTGCTTCAACATCAATATATAAATGACAGTTACCAACACCGGTTTCAAGAACTGGTACTGTTGCATTATTTACGACTGCGTTAATTAAAGATCCTCCACCCCTTGGAATTAACACATCAATATGTTGTTTCATTGTGAAAAGTTGCTGTGTTGCTGCGCGGTCTGTACTATCAATAAATTGGACAGCTTCCTTAGGGATTTTTGTTTCATTTAGTCCCTTATGCATAACTTCCACAATCGCTTTGTTTGATGATAAAGCAGATGATCCGCCTTTTAACACGATGGCATTCCCTGATTTCAGCGCAAGACCAGTAGCATCTACTGTTACGTTTGGTCGTGCTTCATATATCATTCCAATTACGCCTAAAGGAACAGTTACCTTTTCAACAGCTAAACCATTTTCTAATGTCCAATTGGATAATACTTTACCTGTTGGGTCCTCAAGTTTTGCAACTTGGCGAAGTCCGTCAGCGAAATCTTTGATTCGTTCCTTCGATAATGCAAGTCGATCCATGTAAGCTTCATCGTACCCTTTTTCACTACCTACTAGTAAATCCTGTTCATTAGCATCAAGTATAATTTGATCATTCTTTTCTAACGTATCTGCTATGATGTTTAATGCTTCATTTTTTTCTTCAGTTGATAATAAACTAACTATTTTTGCTGCCTTTTTTGCTGCTATTGCTTGTGCTTCAACGGTTGAAATTTCCTTCGTAATAATTGGCATGCAATTCCTCCTTCTTAAACTCCAACAGGTAGAGATAATTCAAGTTCACAAACTAAATCATCGAAGTGGACAACTTCAATACTCTCAATCTCTTTACCGGTAATTTCACTTAATCTTTCTAAATCTTCATTAGAATAATTAACAACACCTAAACCAATTCTTTCTCCAAAATGATCTATTATTCGTATAACAGCACCTTTTTCAAAATGTCCTCTTACCTCAACGATATCAGATGAAAAGATACTATGTTTATGATCAGCGATGGATGTTCTTACATTTTGATTAATAACAAGTTCACCCTCAGGTCCTGAGTGGAAAGCAATCCATTGTTTTTTCTGGTTTAAATTAAACGTTTCATTTGTTATTTCAAAATACGTCCCTCTAGCAGATCCATATACAGCATCGCCTAATATACCAGGTTGACTTGCCTTCCCCAAGAAGGTTGAAATTCCTGATGCCATTGCAATCTTTACAGCATCTATTTTTGACTTCATTCCACCGGTACCAACATTGCTTCCCGATTCGCCAGCACCTTCTTCAATTTCAGGTGTTATTTCATAAACTTTTTCAAGTAATTTCGCTTCTTCATTTTTACGAGGGTCTGAATCGTATAATCCATCGATGTCAGATAAAATTATCAATTGATCTGCTTCAATTAGGCCGGCAACCTTCGCTGACAATGTATCATTATCGCCAAACTTTAAACGATCGACTGTGACCGTATCATTTTCATTTACGATAGGAATAATACCTCGTTCTAATAATACATTTAATGTATTTCGAACATTGTTATAACGATATTCATCAGAAAAATCACTTCGTGTAATTAATATTTGTGATGCTACATAACCATGTGATAAAAAAATTTCAGAATATGCTTCGATTAATAGCCCTTGACCAATTGATGCTGCTGCTTGTTTTTCAGGTAAAGATGTTGGTCGATCTATACAACCTAACTTACGATAACCTGCAGCAACTGCTCCAGAAGAAACAAATACGATTTCATGGCCTTCATCTTTTAATATAGCAATTTCATCAGCTAATTTTTCTAGTTTTCTACGACTAATTTCTCCATGACGGCTTGTTAATGAACTACTACCTACTTTTATTACAACCCGTTTGTTTTCGTTTTCTAGGGTCGACATTCAATCACTCCTGAATCATTATTAGTACATCTTGCACAAATCACCGACTAACCTCTGGTAAACAAAATACTTAGCACATTATACTAAAAGGTGTACTTTGCCTTCGTTGCTTTTAACATATGCTTATTACCAGGCTAGTCGGTTAAACGATCACAATAATTATTTATCGTTCATATCATTTATTTACTTGAACCAACTAATAGGCTTTCTTTGATTTGTTCACTTATTTCTTTAGAACGCTTTGCAGCATGTTCAACTGCTTTTGAAATAGCAATACCCCCACCATTCTCGTCGAGCGCTTGTAGCCCTGCAGCTGTTGTACCATTTGGAGAAGTAACATTTTCTCTTAAAGTGGAAGGTGACTTTTCCTGTGACTGTATCATTTTTGCTGCCCCTACAATTGTCTGAGCAATGATTTGTCTTGTTGTTACCTCATTAAGTCCTGCTTCAACACCTTGCTGTTCCATGTGCTCCATTAAATAGTAGAAATACGCTGGTCCACTACCTGCAAGACCAGTAAAAATATCCATGTCTTTCTCATGAATTGTGTAAACTTCTCCAATGCATTCCAGTAATTCTTGCACTAACTTTACATTTTCATCGGCTGTATTATGACCTGGGGATATAGCTGTAGCAGATTCACCTATCATACTAGACGTATTCGGCATCACTCGCACTACTTGCTGGCCTAAATGGAGATTTTCTTCAAGGTATGTTGTTGTTATTCCTGCCAAAACAGACAATAAGAGTTGATTCGGTTTTATAAGATCTTTAATATCGTTAAGCGCCTTATCAATATCTTTCGGTTTCATAGCTAAAATAAAGATATCTATTTTATCAAACTGTAGATTTTCACGTTTTATTCCTTTAATTCCATAGTTGTATTCTAAGACAGATAATCGTTCTTCATTTGAACGATTCGTTGCAATGATTTGTTTAGGAGGTATATTACCCGATTTAACTAAACCTGAAATCATCGCTTCCGCCATTGACCCTGCACCTAAAAATGCAACTGTTTTATTGTGTAGCATCTCATCTCTCCAATATCGTTCGTATTTTGTTCGTATCCGACGATTTAATACTAACATGATGAGATCCATAATCAAGGTCTTAAGGAAAGGTTGTAAGCATTTCTTCCAATTAGTGAGTGTAAGCGTTAACATTAGGAGTTATATCTTCATAAGAACGTCTCAGACTAATTAATCGCGTCTCAACCCTTATTTTCAAGAAATTATTTCACCAATAATTCTAAATTTTTATAAAATTAGTGAGTGTTAGATCCTTCATTACCTGAGTTATTATGATTGTGGATTTTATGAATAGATAATTCCTTAAGGGGAATGAATCATTTCATGAGGATATATGAGTTTAGCTATTTTTAACGTTGAACATATCTAAATATTTTAAATAGATGGATTGATCTTTTCTGGTTATCTAAAAGCATCTTACAATAACGATGTATTGATCATAGTACTGAGATGGTTGTTCAGTTGTTTGTATATACCCTTTTCCCTTAAATTTACTTCATGAACCCTCTTATTAAAAATGTATCCAAAATCACGAAACAATGTGGTGTTTGTTGGACTCATTGTGTATGTTCCTAATAAGTTTTTTTATTTTTTACTATTTCTGTATCTTATCTATTACTGTAATAGATAAGATAGGTGACAAATTATGATTTATTTCTTATTTTCCTACTTATAACCTTTCATTTTTCTTTTAATTGTTATACAATTCCATTTATGCACGTCTAGTTAGGAGATTTTCTTCCTAATAGCGAAAGGAGAACAATCAATGAAAAAATTACTACTCACATTATTAATGGGGCTTTTAGCATTTTCACTAGCTGCATGTAATGATGACAAAGAAAAGGACGCTAAGAAAGACGCTACCACATCTGACGAAGAAAAAGAGGATACAAAAGAAGAAGCAAAAACGGAAGAAGAGATTGCAGCAGAAGCAGAAGAAATGCAAAAGAAGCTTGATGCTCAAAAGGTAGAAGAAGGTAGTGTAGTTGCTATTATTAATGGCGACGAAGTAAAAGGTGATGAATACAATCAATTGTTGAGCAGTTCTCAATCTTCCTATGTAACAGCTGGACAAGATCCAACTACTGATGAATTAGCTAAACAATTGAAGGATAATACACTTGAAAGTCTTGTTGGACAAAAACTACTCATGCAAGAAATTGATAAAAAAGGATATGAAGCAACAGACGATGAAATTAACAAAGAACTCGAGACAGTAAAAAGCAAATACGAAGATGAAAAGGCATTTGACGAAGCACTAAAAAACACAGGACTTTCACTTGATCAATTAAAAGCACAAATGGCTGATAATGTTAAATATAATAAGTATGTAAAGAAAGATCTCAAAGTTGAATCAGTGAAAGATGAAGAAGTAAAAGAGTATTTTGATTCTGTTGTTAGCAAAATGGAAGAATCTGCAGAAAAACCTAAGTATGCTGATGTGAAAGATGCTATCAAGCTTCAGCTAGAGCAACAGAAAATCCAAGAAAAACTTGGAAGTAAAGTAGAAGAACTTCGTAAAGATGCTAAAGTTGAACTCAAAATTTAATATAAAGAAAATGACCACCCTAGGTAAAACCTTAAGAGGATGACTCAAATTTGAGTCATCCTCTTTTTTACATTAAGTCAGAATATTTTCAGTTTCCAGCTTTATATCCATATAAATCCAAAAGGGTTCTAGACATGCACATTAATTGGTAATGGTAGATTTATAAAACTCGCTGATTCATATTGCCTAGGAAATTTTTAATATTCTAGTTTCTTTGAATAGGCTAAATAGACCTCCTATCCCTCAGTAATGTCCACAAAAATATCTTCAATAGCTGGCTCTTTTTCTATTAATCCAGCCTCTTTCATCCATTTGATCGTTTCTTGCCATTGTTCCTTATCTTGACTTCCAAAACTCGTTTTTGATTCCATAAGTGGTAATAATATTTCTAGACTTTGTTTTTCAACCTCTTCTACCAATGGGAAATTTGTTTCGTCCTGTTGTTTTAACAGAATGGATAGTGCATCTTCTGGATGTTCTTTAGAAAATTCATAGCCTTTTGTTGCACCACGCCAAAATGCTTTAATACTCTCTTGTTCATTTTCCCATGTTTTGTCACTTGTTACAGCAACTAACTCATAGTAGTTTGGAATTCCATGTTCAGTTGGATTAAGATTACGAGTTTCATAACCTTCATGTTTTAGAACTGGTACCTCATGATTAATATAGGCTCCGATAACTGCATCAACTGAACCGTTAACAATAGAGGATCCTAGTTCAAAGCCAACATCAACCATTTCAATAATGTCTGGATCCCCTCCATCAGCTTTTACCATTGATTTTATCAATGATTCGTTTAGTGGAATCCCAGGATAACCAACTGTTTTCCCTTCTAAATCCTTTGGTGTATAAATCTCATTATCCTCCATAAAAATAACTCGATTCAGTGGTGACCGGACAATAGCCCCGACAGATTTAATGTTTATATTTTGATTTGCTCGAGCAATAATCACATCTGGTTGATAAGAGATTCCAAGGGTAATCTTTCCCGCAGCTGCTAAATTAATCGGGTCTGTCGGATTTGCAGGAAATTGAATATCAACATTTAGACCTTCATCCTCAAAATAGCCTTTTTCCTTAGCAATATATAAAAAGCTATGTACCGCATTAGGATACCAATCTAGCATAATTGTTATATCCTTTAATTCTTTTTCCTGTTCATTTTCAGCAGAAGTGCTTTTATTATTTGAACAAGCCGAAAGTACCCCCATCAAAATAATAAACATAACAAACAGATACTTCTTCATTCTAATTACCTCCATTTTAAGATTCTTCTCTCTAACCAAACAACAAGTAGAAAGAATAATATTCCTATTGCTGATAACATAACGATCGGAGCAAAAATTCCAGCACCATCAAACTGTGTCATCATCCGACGACTAAAATAACCTAAACCCGCTTGTGCTCCGATCCATTCACCAATTGCTGCTCCTATTACACTAAGTGTAACGGCAATTTTTAACCCGGAAAAAAAGTGAGGTGTACAAGCTGGTACTTGCAATTTAAAGAAGATCTCTTTCTTCTTGGCCCCCATGGTTAACAACAGATCTCTATACTCCTTACTTGTAGATTTTAATCCATCATACGTATTTACCGTTATCGGAAAGAACGTTATAAGAACGGTAACAACTACCTTGCTCCAAATCGAATAACCGAACCACAAAACAAAAATCGGCGCCAACGCAATAACAGGGATCGTTTGGGACGATATAAGAATCGGATAAAAGGTCCTTTCAATTGTCTCACTTACACTCATCCACACAGCTATTCCAACACCTAGGAAAATAGAAATAAAAAGTCCTATTATAATAATACTAAGAGTAGCAGGGAGATGCTCAAGTACTAACACAACTTTCAATTCCCATAGCTTTCTAGCAATGTCTGTTGGAGTAGGTAATATAAACCCCTTATTTATTATCCTGGCTCCAACCTCCCAAATAACAAGGAAACTTAAAATTAACAGAAAAGCAGCTGCATATTTTTTAAAATATTTCATAGCATACTCCTTGTCCTTAAAAGATCAAATAAATAATCCTTAAGTTCCAATAATAAAGGTTTATTTAAATCTTTTAGCGATCGCGGACGATCAAGAGGTACGTTAACTTCATCTAATTGCCTTGTTGGTGTTTCTGTAAAAATAAAGATTCTGTCAGATAGAAACAAAGCTTCATTTACATCATGCGTTATGAAAAGAATCGTTTCGTTACGCTTTTGCCATTGAGTTAACAACCATTCCTGTAAATTGATTTTTGTAATAGCATCAAGGGCACTAAATGGTTCATCTAATAGCAAAATTTTTGATCCACTTAAAATTGTCCGTAAAAATGAAACCCTTTGTTTCATCCCTCCTGATAATTCACTTGGAAAACAATATTCCACCCCTTTCAAACCAAATTCCTCAAGTAATGGAAGAACCTGTTTTTGCGCTTCACGCTTTGAAATTCCTTTTATCTCCAAAGGTAACGTAGCATTTTCGATAATCGTTCTCCAAGGCAACAATAAATCCTGCTGTGGCATATATCCTACTTGGCCAAGGCGATTAGTTGCCAAGTGATTTCGAAGGAAAATTTCACCTTCATCAGGCTGTTCAAGTCCTGTGATAAGCTTAAATAATGTACTTTTACCTGACCCACTAGTCCCAATAATCGATACAAATTCTCCTTCATTAACGTGCATATCAAAATCTTTTAATATATCATTCGTTCCTTTTTCATTGTGATAATAAAAATTCACTTTTTTAAATTGTAATGCTGTCTTTTTCTTACTCATCAGTTGGCCACATCATTTCGTTGTATGCCATATCCCAAAACATATATTCAAAACGAGTGGTATTTAAAAAGATATCTTCCAAGCCTTTTAATTCTGATTCGTTTTTACCTTCAGCTAATTGATCAATTAAGTTGATACACCATTTAGCAAGTTCACCAAACTCATCTGAAGCATACATACTAATCCACTCACCGTAAAACTCATGCTGATTGGCATCATCAAGTTCATTTAATGCCTTACCAATTTCCCAATAGCTCCACATACAGGGTAATAAAGAGGAAACAAGCTCAGCAAGCGTACCATTCTGACTAATATGTAACATATAATGAGTATAGGCTAATGTGGTTGAAGCTGGCTTTGCTTTTTCTAATTCTTCGACTGATATACCCAATCTTTTTGCGTATTGACGATGAAGCTCCATCTCCTCATTTAATGTTGAATGAAGTAGCATAGCAAATTTCCCCATCGTCTCTAAATCCGTTGATTTTACCGCTCCAAGTGCAAAAACCTTAGCATAATCTATCAAATATATGTAATCCTGAATCAAATAAAATCGAAATTTTTCTACTGCTAATGTCCCATCACCGATACCTTGAACAAACGGGTGAGTATGATTTTTGTTCCAAATAGGGAACACCTTTGCTAATAGTCTTTCACTGAACTTCATAATAAGCTCCCCTCTTTCCATCATTAATCTCGTTTCAATTTTCACTTCTTGTATTGCACCAATTTGAAATAAACACTACTATCACTTTTGTATATTCAATTAACTGATCAATTGAAACCTGTTCATTTACTCGATGTGCATTCTGTAGATTACCTGGTCCATAAATTACAGTAGGAATGTTCGCTTGACCAAGCCACCCACCATCTGTTACGGATGGTGATACGTCAACAATTGCCGTTTCTTGAGTAATCGTTTGATGAGCAGCCGATAATTGTTTTACACCAAAATGATCTGGATCAATCTCTAATGAAGGGAAAATTTCACCACGATCCACGATCATTGATTTACCGCCCCAAACAAATGTAGGCGGATTTTCTCTTAGCCAAGGATCTGAATTGGCCACATTATTGATATGCTCTTCGATTTCTTTAATGATCTGCTCATGAGATTCATTTGGATAGTAATGGACTGTGATCCAAAGTTTACATTCATCAGCAATAAATGCCGCGTGCCGCCCACCTTCTATTACCGCAGGATTGATTGTATTTGTTCCCGGTATAAAGCCTGGATAATCTTTAGTAACCGCCCAGTGACGTTCAAGCTCCTGTAAGCCATTGATAACTTTCGTCATTTTTTCAATTGCACTTGCCGCAAATAGTTTCCCACCAGCATGGATCATTTGTCTCCTTGTTGCATCATGATAGGTTTGGGCGCTTTTTATCGTTATCCAACCTGTTATCACACCCCCTTGTCCTTGGATATGTAAATCGCTTGTATCTACAACAACAGCAAAATCTGCTGTATAGCCTCTTTTACAGCATTCGAGAGTTCCGGCCTCACCAACTTCCTCCCCGATAACAGACTGGAAAATTAAACTACCCGGTAACTCAATATTTGCTTCATGTAAGAGCTGGATTGCAAACATTGCACCAGCTAAGCCACCTTTCATATCAGCTGCCCCACGACCAACGACAGCACCATTCTTAACAAATGGCGTAAAAGGATCGATTCCCCATTCTTCTTCTTCATTTACCTCTGCTACATCAATATGTCCGTTAATAATTAAACTATTGTAGCCCTCAGGCTCAACACCCTTCAAAACCCCTACAACATTGGGATCATTTGGATAAACATCCCACATATCAATTACAAATCCTCTTTCTTTCAAAAAGTCAGCAATAAATGATTGAGCTTCCTTGGTGTTTCTAGCAGGTGGTGCTGGTGTTTTAAATTCTATAAGTGTTTTTAGTAATACAATTAATTCTTCTTTTCTTGAATCAATTTGATCTACCAAGTTCTGTATTTGAATAGTCAAGCTGTATCCTCCTTAGTTATTACTTAGAACGCAAAAAAACCACTTCTTTTTAGAAAAGAAGTGGTTTGAACAGACATTTTAATAAAATGATTGAGAAGCATGCTTGAGCGCTAAAGCTTTCAATTGTATTCAAACACCTCTTCCCTACGCTAGTATTATCTAGATCAGGTAATAAGGGTCAAGACATATGGTCTCTCTCAGCTATTAAAGCTCCCCTAGTGGTGAAAATTATTTAATTATGATTCATATAAAAATAATATTGATTCTTGTCAATTAATCTACTAATTTAATAATCTGATTGATTACACTATTTTTAACACAATATGTCATTCTTAGCAACAAAAGAATTAAAAATAATCTGTACATTTACTCATTTTTGGCTTTTGTGATAGAAAACACCATCTTTATTATGAAGCCGAGACTTGTTTCTTATATTCAACAGTTTGATTTTCAAAACGTTTAAACAAAAAACCGAATATAGAGGCTAAAATTTGCTGAAATAACATCCCCACAATAACAGGTACGGCAACAGCAGCAGGGAAATACTGGACAGCAATAACAGCACCAGCACTAATATTTCGCATTCCTCCAGTAAAAATCATCACCACAATTGTTTCTCTGTCTTTAGTAAGCCATTTTCCTAGCATCCATGCGATCAGATATCCAATAAAAGCTAGCCCAAAAACAGTAATGGCTATGATAACTAACTTACTATTAACCTCTGTTAGAAAGGGGGCCACCACTGCTCCATTAATCATAACCACTAAAGCTAGACCTAATTTAGAAAAAGGTGCTAGTGTCTTGCTCACATTCACACTTTTTCCTTTCGAAAAATGATTAATGAACATTCCAAGTAATGAGGGCAGTACAACCATAAATACCAACCCATTCATGATCGAAAGTGTATTAATTTCTACTTTCTGACCGACTAGAAAAGAAAGTGTATGTGGAACAAGGAAAGGAGACAAGATTGTATCAAATAAGATGATTGACAGTGCTAAAGCGATATTTCCTTTATAAATAGTCACCCATATAAAACTTGTGATACCAGTCGGAATAACAGCTGCTAATACTAAACCAGTCAATGTCATATTGTCATCTGTAAAAATAAGATGCCCTACGGTCCATGCAATAACTGGCATCAAAATATGCAGTAGGATTAATATGATAATTAATGGTAATGGACTTTTAAATGCACCTTTTAGTGATGAAAAATCGGAACTCAAACTCCCAGAAAATGTAATAAATGCAAAAATCCATGGAATTAGAAACGAGAAAATTAATAAGTGATCAGCAAATAGTACACCTAAAATCACGCTTGTCGGAGTGATAAAAGGCATGAATCTTTCAAGCTGCCGATTCAGTGATTGTAGCATAAAGCATTCTCCTGTCTTTATCTAAGGCTGTTTCGCTAAGGTAACTACTTTTCGTATAAGATCCTCACTCGGGTATTAGTATGTTTTCAGGGACTTTTCGTATGACTATCATTTCATTTTTTTTTTGAAAATAGATTTCATTCTACATGCACATTCACTCTTTCAACAATTGGATTAGAAAGAGTTTTTCTCTGCAATTGTAACAGACTTTATAAGAGATGAGTCAGTATTTGTTTCCTTCATTATTATATATTTCCAATGATAATAGTAGACTTTTTAGTCCCATTATAGAGTTTTTTTAAAAATATAGTACAAACTAGATCTAAGTATAAAGGTATTTTTGATTTATTTTATCATTGTTATTTTATAAAAAATTAAAAGAGGTGGTGATATTAATGTTTACGTTTTTTACTCTCTTATTGTTAACCTTCCATCCAACCAATATCTCAGAAAATAACACGATAAAATTTGAAGGAAATAAGATCGATTCTATTCAACGTTCTGAGTTAGCACTTCCTTCTTTTGATGATTCGATGATTGATTTGGAAAAGTATAACCAATTAGTCGAATCAATCGAACAAAAATTTTATGTAGATCCAATTGATGCAACGCTTGATAAAAACGGGAAGTTAATTAGTGAAAGAAACGGATTAAAACTAAATCGACAAAAATTCAAAGAAATATTATATACATATTTTTATTCAAATGGCTCTGCTACCATCACTATACCTACTCAAACTGTCTATCCAAAGGTCGATAGTGAACTACTGTCTAGCATTAAGTCAAAAAAAGTAAGCCAATATGTCACTTATTTTAATAGTATGAATAAAGAACGAAGTAAAAATATTCATTTGGCTTCTGAGGCAATAAACAACTATGTTCTTTTTCCAAAAGAACGGTTTTCCTTTAATGCAGTCGTAGGTCAGCGAACAAAGGATCGTGGATATTTACCAGCACCGATAATTGTAAGGGGGGAATTGGCAGAAGGAGTTGGAGGTGGGATTTGTCAGGTATCCTCTACACTGTTTAATGCTGTCGATCTCGCTGGGGTAAAAATTACTGAACGCTATTCACATAGCAGAAAGGTTCCCTATGTACCGCCAAAGCGGGACGCAACTGTTAGTTGGTTTGGACCTGATTTTGCTTTTGAAAACGTTCTAAACCAACCTATTCTTATTCGTTCAAAAGTGGTTGGTAGTAGGTTAATTATTGAAATCTATTCCTCAGAAACACTTGAACCTAATGCGGATACCTCAGAATCTTACCGACAAACAAGTGAAAACTAGCTCTAACACTTTTGTGCTAGAGCTGACTAATATTACTTTTTCAGTGAAATTTCCCGACCTGTTTCTATCGACTTCATACAAGCTTCGACAACACGCATATTTTGAATAGCATTATCTACTGTATAGGAAGGTTGTTTGTTATCAAGTATTGCTTGAGAAAAATGTTCAATTTCCAATACATAGATGTCTGCAGGATACTTTTCTATCCTCTCTTCATTCGGTTTTTCAACCTTGACTAATCCATCTCCGTTTTGATCAGGACGAAATGCAAATGGTACGATAATTTTCCCCTTCGTTCCTACTACTTCATAATACTGGCCACCATACATATCAAAACTACAATCAAATGTAGCTTGAACCCCATTTTCTAGTTCCATTTGGACAGTAGTTGTAAGGTCTACTCCTGTTTTGGGATCAATATTGGCTGAAGCATTTAAATGAAGTGGTTCAGAACCTGTTATCGTTCGAATCGCATGTATACAATAACAACCAACATCATATAATGCTCCACCACCCATTTCCTTTTTCATGCGAATATTTGTTTCACGATCACTTAGAAAAAAGGAAAAACTTGATCGAACTATTTTCGTATCACCTATTTCACCACTAGCAATAATATCTCTCACACGCTGATTCATGGGATGGAATTGATACATAAATGCTTCCATAAACTTAACATTATACTCATCACATGTTGCTACCATTTCTTCTGCTTCATTTGAAAAAAGGGTTGCTGGTTTCTCACAAAGGACGTGTTTACCATGTTTTGCTGCCTTGATTACCCATTCCTTATGTAAATGATTTGGAAGCGGGATATAAACAGCATCGATAGTGGGATCCTCCAATAGCTCCTCATAACTTGAATAGACCTTTGGAATATTGAGCTGTGAAGCAATTTCACTCCTATTCTCTCTACTGCTCGCTATTGCTACAACTTCTGCATTTTTTGAACGGTGAATGGCAGGAATTACTTGCTCTTGACCTATTTTGGCTGTGCTGAGAACACCCCAACGTATTAACGACATACTATACCTCCTATATAACATTACTTACTTTCTAAATTTAGCTAAACCTTCATTTAGTCCTTTTGTCTGTTGATAAACTCCTTTATATAATGTAAATAATTCTTGATATTGCTCTACATTTTTAGATATTGGTTCGTATATTTTATCCTGCTGAATAAAAAGATCTGCAATTTCTTGTAGTGTAGACGACCAACCAGAACCATATGCAGCAAGGATTGCGGCACCAATACCAGGCCCTTGTTCACTTTTAAGCTTCACTATTTTTGCATTGAAGATATCCGCTTGAATTTGAAGCCAACTATCATTTCTAGCCCCACCACCTATTGACGTAATTCGATCAATTGTTTTACCACTTGCACGGAAAATTTCAATTGATTCATGTAGTGAGAATGTAATTCCTTCTAAAACAGCACGAGCAAAATCCTTCTTCGTATGTGTGCCTTCCATACCAATGAAGCTAGCACGAATAGTTGGGTCAGCATATGGTGTTCTTTCACCTACTAAATAAGGCGTGAACAGTAACCCATTCGAACCAACTGGTACTTGTTCAATACCATCTAATAACACGTCAAATGATTCATTTTCAGAAAAAACATCCTTAAACCAGCTTAGGCTGTAACCAGCAGCTAATGTTACGCCCATTGTATAGAAAGCATTTTCTTTACCATGATTAAAGTAATGAACTTTTCCCGAAAAGTCACGATCATTTCTTTCCTCATATGATAGAACAACACCCGATGTACCAACACTGCATAGCGTATTACCCTCACTGAGAATACCTGAGCCAATTGCACCACATGCGTTATCAGCTCCACCTGCAAATACTTTAGTAATTGGTGAAAGTCCTGTTAAACTAGCAAACTCTTCAGTAATCGTGCCTACACATTCATGTGATTCAACCAGCGGTGGACATAGATCAACATCTAGGTCGAACAGATTGCAAATTTCTGTGCTCCATTGCTTTTGACCAACGTTTAATAACAGTGTTCCTGCTGCATCAGAATATTCACTATGTATTTGCCCAGTCATTCTGAAACGTAAATAATCCTTTGGAAGCATAAACACTGAAGACTTTGCAAATAGTTCAGGCTCATATTCTTTAACCCAGAGAATTTTCGGCAAAGTGAATCCTTCTAATGCAGGATTTTTTGTAATCTCTAATAATTGTTCTTGTCCAACTACATCATAAATCCGCTTACATTGTTCTGTTGTCCTTACATCATTCCATAAAATTGCAGGACGAAGAACTTCATGTCTATCATTTAAAAGAACAAGTCCATGCATCTGACCTGAAAAGCTAATCCCTTCGATCGCTTCAATATCTCCATGGAACTCTTTGACCAATTCTGCAAGGCCATCACGAGTTTGTTCAACCCAATGTTCCGGTTCTTGCTCACTATATCCTGACTTCTCAGAGATTAACGGATAAGATTTTGATATTTCATTCACTACATTTCCCTTTTGATCTATCAATAATATCTTAACAGCACTTGTACCTAAATCTATCCCAATCACATATTTCATCTTAATATCCCCTTTAATTTTAAGTGAAGAATGTACCATTATAATGCACACCCTAAAGTAAACCCTTACAATATATTTAAAAATCAAAACGATACCTCTAGAAGTAAATAGACACTAAATTATACATGTTCTAGTTTATAGGACGATCCTAAATAAAGGTTTCCTTTATAAATAACGCCTTAAATAAACATAGATGAATTATATCATTTGGAAAATAGTTTGTCTATCCAATAAACTAAGTTTATACTATATAATATGGTCTTTTATTAAGGCTCTTTTCTAAAAGTTTGTTGCTTTAGTACTATCTAAATTCAAGAAATCTCTACATGGATATTAGAGTAATTTAGCGATAGGTGCACGAAGTTATACTTGATACGTTTACATAATAGGTACTTTGTACGGAAAACAACAATCATTGTGAAAACAGCCTTTATTGATAGTTATATTCGTTGAATATCTTAGGTTTTTCGATCCTAATGAATAGTTTGATCATTATATGGTTAAACATATTCAATTATACTAGTAGCAAGATGAAAGTAGGTGGGTTATATGAAAGCAATTACTTGGAATCAACAAGTAGTTAAGAAAAACAATACATCATTAGTCTTTAAAACAATCACAAAGGAAGAACCAATTTCAAGAGCGGATATTGCTCAAGCATCCGGTTTAAATAAAGCAACTGTGTCTTCCCTTGTAAGTGAATTATTGGATAAGAATCTTGTCTATGAATCTGGCCCAGGAGAATCAAGTGGAGGCCGCAGACCTGTACTTCTTCACTATAATCGTGTTGCGGGTTACTCAATCGGAATAGATGTAGGCGTCAATTACATTTTAGGCGTTGTTACAGATTTAAAAGGGAAAATTATTATGGAACAAAATTCAAGTATGAAAAGCTCATCTTTTGATGATGTCATTGATCTTGTCAAAACAATTATTTACACATTAAAAAAAGACCTTCCTACTAGCCCATACGGTGTAATTGGAATTGGTATAGGTATTCCAGGTATCGTTGATAAACAAGGGAAAGTATTACTAGCCCCTAATCTAGGTTGGAAAAATTGTGAGATTAAACAATTAATTGAAAATGAATTTAACACGCCAGTCATAATTGAAAATGAAGCAAACGCTGGGGCATATGGAGAAAAGCAATTCGGTGTTGGGAAGAAGTTTAAAAATATTATTTATGTAAGCGCAGGGATCGGAATTGGTGTCGGACTCATTCTAAATAATCGCCTATATCAAGGGTTAAACGGTTTTTCAGGTGAATTGGGTCATATGATAATTCAAATGAATGGTCACCCTTGTAGCTGTGGAAGTAGAGGTTGTTGGGAAGCATACGCATCAGAACATGCCCTTCTAAATAAAGCAGGAAAAGAAAATATCTATTCTCTAGAATCCCTTATCGAACTAGCCCAAAATCATGATGAACAAGCAATCACACTTTTCAAGGAAATTGGTCAATATCTTGGTTTCGGGATTAACAACATCATCAATACCTTTAACCCAGAACAAATTATTATTGGTAATCGCTTAGCTATGGCTAAAGAATGGATTGAACAACCGTTACTCGAAATTGTCTATTCACACGCATTATCCTTTCAACAACAGGAATTAAGAATTAACTTCTCAGAACACTCAACCCATTCAGCAGCACTAGGCGTAGCCGCATTTACAACCGAATACTTCATCAAACGAGAATTAAAAGAAATATA